>JAFAQP010000070.1 GCA_019246385.1 Patescibacteria group bacterium
GGGACGCACGTATTCACCAGCCGCTCTCGCGTTTTTCAAGGAGTTCTGCGATCACCTGGGTGTTCTTCTGGAAAATGCACGGCTCTATGACGAAATTACAAGGCGCGACCGGGCGAAAGACATGTTTCTCGCTTCGCTGTCCCATGAATTGAGAAACCCGCTCGCTCCTATCCGTAGTTCTCTTGAGCTCATGCGTCTGCGGGGCATACCGCAAGATCTGTCGGAAGACGTAGCGACCGTTGAGCACCAGTTCGGTCACATGACGCGCCTTCTCGGTGATCTTCTGGATGTAACCCGGTACACTCAGGAAAAGATCATTCTTTCGACTGTACTCCTCGATCCGAAGATCATCATCGAACGCGTTATGACGGCGGCCGCTCCCATCGCACGGGCCGGCGGAGTAGTCCTTGAGCAGTCCTTCCCTCCAGAACAACTATTTATAGAAGCGGATCCGGTACGGCTCGAACAGGCGATAACGAACCTCGTCACGAATGCAATAAAGTTCACTCCTTCGGGCGGTAAAGTGCGGGCGGCGCTCGCGAAAGATGATACGGATGCCCTCATTACGGTCGCTGACACAGGGACCGGCATAGAAAAGGTCGATCTTCCAAACATTTTCGATATGTATTATCAGGGAAACCGTGAAAAGGGACGTCTTAGTTCGGGTTTAGGCATAGGCCTGTATCTCGTCCAAAAAATAGTGGATCTTCACGGCGGCAGGATAGAAGCTCTCAGCAGTGGCTCTGGAAAAGGAAGCACTTTTATCATCCGCATTCCCCTTTCAGAAAAGAGACCGGGCGGAGAAAAAAAGAAGAATGGCGTAACGCATGCCCGAGGTCTTCGGGTGCTCGTCGTTGACGATAACGTCGCAGCAGCTGATTCGCTCGTGAGACTGCTCAATCTCATTGGCGCGCAAGCAGAAGCGGCATATAGCGGCCGGGATGTCATCAGCCGCACTGACATAGATTCGTTCGATTCGATTGTAATGGACATCGGCATGCCGGGCCTGAGCGGCTATGAGCTGACCAATATGCTCCGGAAAATGGGTTACGCGAAACAGATAGTCGCCCTGACGGGCTATGGTCTTAAGGAAGACCGTGAAAAAGCGCTTCGGGAAGGGTTCAGCGCGCACCTTACGAAACCGGTTGGGATAGCGGAACTTCGGGCAGTATTTGAAACCTTATCATAACTACTGACTTGTCGGGGCCCTGTCAGGCGGCACGTGGTAGTAGTTGATAAGAAAATGGACCGTATCGCTGAATGGCTTTGTCCAGGTTTCCGAGGCATACTGGGCGCCTTGCGGCTCTAAGGCATAGAAAAAAACGATAAAACGCGCGTTATACGCCGGAAAATATCCGAAAAACGAATGCAGATACCTGTCCGGGTAATATTCATGTGTCGTGGGATCCTCTATCTGAGCGGTTCCCGTCTTTGCGGCAACGGAGTACTCGGGGATTTTTGCTTTGCCGTTCGCCAGCGAATTGTCGACGACGTTCACAAGCATCCTCGTGACGGTATCCGCCGTTTGCGGCGTTATCGCCTGCCGCGGAGGCGCCCACCCGAGCTTCTTCACAAGGCCGCCGCCGTAATCAAGTTCCAGGCCTACGTGCGGAGACGGGACCGCTCCATGATCCGCGAGAGTGGCGAGCGCCCGGGTCATCGCGACAGGAGTCAGCGCGATTCCCTGTCCGAAAGAGGCGGTCGCATATTCGACCTGGCGGGGACTTGAGAGATTAGCGACCAAAGGTGACGCTTCGCCGGGAAGGTCGATTCCTGTTTCTTCTTCAATGCCGTATTTCTTCAAATAGGAAGTGAAGATAGCGGAACCCATTCTATTTTCGACCCACGCCGCGCCCACATTCAGAGACTGGCTCAGTATCTGCTGCATGGGAATAACGCCGCGCGCTTTGAGGTCATAGTTGCATATCCTTTTTTTGTCGAGCGTTATGCATCCGGTATCGTTATACGTGGTCGTCGGCGTCACCGCTCCCGAATCGATCCCTGCCGCCATCGTGAGCGCTTTCACGATCGAACCGAATTCGTAATCATTCTGTACGAGCGGATTTCTGAACGTGTTCGGATCGGCGTCCTTGAAATTATTCGGATCGAAAGACGGCGTGGCTGCCATTGCAAGTATCTCTCCCGTAGAAGGATCCATGATTATCGCCCCGGCCGTCTTCGGATGCCACATGTCATTGTATTTTTTGAGCTGATCCTCCAGAAAACTCTGGACCGTGGGTTCTATCGAAATGACGAGGTCTGCGCCAGGCGACTGAGAGCCGGTGGAGAGTTCCGCGCGCAAATTCGTGAAAAGATCGGCGAAGAAATTCACATAGAGTCCGTTCGTAGAATGCGAGAGCGCTTCGTCGTAGTAACGCTCAAGGCCGTACTGGCCGAGAAGCGTTCGTCCGTCAGGGCCATATGCGAGGAACCCGATAGTCTGTCCCGCGAGGTTACCTCCGGGATAAAACCGCCAGGTCTCCTTAAGCACTTGCACCCCTTTGATGTTCTCGGCAATCACTTTGTTTCCCACGTCAGCGGGCACCTGCCGTTCTATTTCCGCATATACGACGTCTTTATTCGTCGCCTTGCCCATGAAAACTGTTTCATCGAGATCGGGAAAGTATTTCTTGAGAGTACGATACGCGCTCGCGGGATCTTTAAGCAGTTGAGGATTAACCGCAACGGTATCTCCGGAAGCTATCGACGCGGCGGAAATGAGCGTGCTGTCTTTGGCCGTAAAGAAAATGGAACCGCGATCTATCTGATTCTGGCTTTGTTTTACGTATTCGCTTTCCGCCTGCGCGCGATATTCTTTTCCGTGCACTACCTGAAGAAAATAGAGGCGAATTATGAAAATAAGGCTGATACCGATGATAAGGGAAGCGATGAGGCGTATGCGCACTGAAAATCGCGTCCGAGAGCTCATTTCACAGATAATCGCCTATTTCCAAAACGAAAGCTAGCGAACGTTGCGGATAGAAACCGCGGTATCGCGCTCCACGAAAATCTGCTTGGGATTTTCCACATATCCTTCTCCTATCGCATACGATTCGGTTATGCCTTCCGTCTTCGCCAGGTACGCGGTTTCGAGTACCGACACCCCGGCTTTCGTGGCGGTAATTCTGCTCATGAGTTCTTGGCGATCGGCAACATGGAATATCGACGCGATCACGAAATATACGTACAGAGCCGCAGTAAGGAAGAACGCAAGCAAAAGGAGTCCGAGGAGACGCCGTTCCCAAGGAAGCGCGTAGGCGAGGACTCCTTTTCTCCCCTTCCGTCGGAACGGCAGAGCGTTTTGATCTCTCGATGTGGAGACATTCCTTCTCATGTTTTTTCGTTAGTACGCTTATTGAAAATCCTCAGCTTGGCGCTTCGCGCTCGGGGATTTGCGCTGCGCTCTTCCTGGCTGGGAACGATCGGTTTTTTAGTGATGCGTTTCCCCCTTCCGCTGTCTTCCGCAGCGCGGAACACGCGCTTCACTATGCGGTCTTCAAGGCTATGGAAAGAGATGACAGCGAGCCTGCCGCCCGGGGAAAGCAGATCAAGAGCGTCTCCCAGGGCTTCGGTGAGCGCGTTCAGTTCGTCGTTGACCGCGATACGGAGAGCTTGGAACGTACGCGTAGCCGGATGAAGGCGGCTTCGGCGATAAAAGCCCGGGACCGCTCCCGCGATTATTTCGGCGAGAAAATCCGCCGTATCGATTTCTTTTTCTTTTCTGGTCTCGACTATGGCGCGCGCGATGCGCCCCGAAAACCGCTCTTCCCCGTATTCCCGGATTATTTTGGCGATTTCATCTTCGTCCCAGTCGGCTATTATGTCTTTTGCCGTCAAAGTTTGCGTGCGCTCGCTTAATGTCATGAGCAGCGGATCATTACTTTTGAATGAAAAGCCTTTTCCTGCCGTCAATTGTTCCGTATGCCAGCCAAGGTCGAAAAGTATCCCTTCTGCTGAATCAATGCCGGCTTCGTGAGCGATCGTTTTCAGATTGCGGAAATTTCCCTGTACGAAAATAAGTTTTGCTTCCGAATCTTTGAGCCGTTCTTTCGAACGCGCTATAGATTTCTCGTCCGCATCGATGCAAAGGAGCGTTCCTTTTGCGCCTATTCTCTCAGCTATTTCTTTCGCGTGACCGCCTGTCCCGACGGTTGCGTCTACTGCCGTATTGCCCGGAGCCAATGAAAGGCCGCCCACGGTTTCCGTCAGAAGTACTGTCGCGTGTTTTTTGTTTCCCTTCATATCAAATGACGCCGATCTCGCCGAGCTTCGTCGCGATCTGGTCCGCTTTCGATTCGATATCGCGCTTGTACGCTTCCCAGCGTTTCGCATCCCATATTTCGACCCGGTCGTTCACTCCCGCGAGAACGACGTCTGTCTTGAGTCCGGCGAAGTTTTTCAAAAAATCGGGAATGAGTATGCGGCCGGCGGAGTCGATATCCGCTTCCACGGCACCCGAAAGCATAAAGCGGTTGAATCCGCGCGTATCGGTGGAGCCAATTGACAGGTCGGCGAACTTTTCTGAAAGCTTTTTCCACGCAGGAGCTGAAAAAATGAAAAGACATTGGTCGAGACCCCGGGTCAAAATTATGTTTTTACCGAGTTCCTTGCGGAATTTCGCTGGCAACGAAAGGCGCTTTTTTGGATCGAGCGTGTGCGAATATTCGCCGATTAACATATCCCACTTTTTCCCACTACATTGATAGTATATGACACCCTCTCCCACCCTGTGGGTTTTATCCACACATTGAAAAGTCCGCCTCACAAAGAGGGCTGGCGAAGCGAAAGGCTAGCGGCTTACCTCATCCAAACGATGCAAGACAAACTCTCGCGGCAATATGCCCAAAAACCAGCCTGCTTTGGGACCGGAAGGCTTCCCTAAAAAAGAAAGGTACAGGGCCCCGAAGAATTCCTGAGCCGAAAGCGGCGACGCCTGGCGTATTTCGTGAAGAAGTGCGTGAAAATCGCTTCCGGTCAAATCTTGGTTCGACCGCAAAGCTTCTCTCACTTCCCCGAGAGCCTTTTTCTGAGCTTCAGATAGATTTTTTGCGGATTCAGGCACTCCATCTTCCGCAAGGGTGAATTTGTACTCTTCGTCAGCTGCTTTTTCAAGCCACCGCCTCGCATATTCGGCGCGCAAATCCCCTTCCTCAATATCTTTTTCGGTCAATGGCGCTCCTTTCATCTTCTCTATTTCTTGCCTGAGATTCAAGTGCGGCATTTGGACAGCAAACGCGACCTGCGAAAACCTGGGTAGGAATCTTTTTGCTTCGGGAAGTTCCGCGCGTTCGCGGACGGCGTGAATGTATTCAAAAAGTCTCGAATCGTCGTCGCGCACGCCTTCCCAATATTTCGCCGCAAGGCGATCATACTGATCGAAGAGAAGCGGTATGGTATCGCCTTTCGGATCGAAGTTTATCTGCTGATTGATATCCTTCCCAAAAAGGGCAAGGCGGAAGATACGCGGCGGAACGAGCGTAACGACATCTCGCGCCGAGGAACCTTGCCCGCGCGAAGAAGACATTCTTTTTCCGCCGACCAGAAAAAACTCATTTGCGACGCCGAACGGCTCAGGATAATCGAACACCTCGGTAGTGATGCGCTTGCCCACGTCGCGCGAACCTCCTTTGGTAAAGTGATCCTTCCCGCCGCCTTCGATATCGACTCCGAGAACGAACCATTTCGCGGGCCAGTCCACTTTCCAGTGAAGTTTGGCATTGCCGTCAAACGGAGAAATTCTTCCGGAATGCTCGCATCCTTCAGCCCAGGCGACCAAGCGGGGCTCGCAGGCATAGGCAACCGTCTCCCCGTCAAAATCAAATGCGCGGGTGGTTCCCATTTTTCCGCAGTTCTCGCATATGACGGTAACCGGTAGCCAGTCGCCTGGACGCTTCGCGCCCGATACTTCTTCATATATTTTTCGAACGGTTGCCGCTTTCTCAAGCGCATGCCGTATCGCTCCGTTCATCTGGCCCGAAAAGTACAGCTCGCTCGCGCGATAGAGCAGAGGGGCGAAGCCCGCTTCGTGTATCGCGGCAATGTAATCTTCGGCGAAATACTCGGCAAAATTCTTTGCTGTGCCGTCCGGAGCAGGAACGGCGAACAAGGGCTTTCCCATTTCCTTCGCGTATTTTTCCTGATCGAGATAGCTCGGCAACCCGTCCATCGGGTCCATATCGTTTATTTCATACCGAAACTCGTGAGGGATCTTCGCTTCCTCCAGTCGCTCCGATATCGCAGCGTGGAGTCCCAGGGCGCGCATAGAGCCCACGTGTACGCGGCCGGACGCCGTTTTTTCGTCCCGTATGAGAAGCCTTTCCTTGTTGCGTATCTTCTCGGCAAGCGAAGTTTCTATCTGTCCGAATACGCGATCAAGCCAAAACATCCGCTCATTCTATCCTCAAATCCAAAACTAACCTATCGCTATGATGGTGTATTCTTGGCGGCCGTTCGGCGTAGTGAATGTGAACGTGTCGCCCTTCTTTTTGTTGAGCATTGCGTCTCCCAAAGGAGAAAGATGCGAAATCTTATGTTCGCGCATATCCGCTTCCTCGCTCCCCACAATAGTGTACGTGTGGTCGCTTTTATCTCCCTTCTTGCGAATGGTGACCGTCGAACCGAAACCGACGGTGTCTTTCTTCTTTTCTGAAACGATGACGGCAGATTTGACGATATGCTCAAGGCGGCGTATCCGCTCTTCCGTGGCTGCCTGCAATTCCCGGGCGGCCTGATATTCCGCGTTTTCGGACAGATCGCCCAAAGAACGCGCATATTCGAGGCTTTCGGCGATCTCTTTGCGGACGACCGTCGTCAGGCGCTCTAATTCCGCTTTCAGTTCATCGAATTTCTCCTGCGAAAGAAGATTCTCATCTGATTGCGCTATCTTCCCCCGTGTCTTCATCAGTTCCCTATTGTATGCGAGCGCTTCATTTCGTCAAATCGGTATCATTGCACCATTTCGGGTTTATTCGCGACGAGCCACTGCAAGAAAGTTCCCATGACAGATGGAGCTCCTTGCAGAGTTCCTGAAGGTGCGTGTTCCATCACGATAGCGAATGCGTAGCGAGGATTTTCATACGGAAAGAAACCTTCGACCAAAGAATTGGTAAATTCGTTTTTGACTCCGACTTGTGCGGTGCCGGTTTTCGCTGCCGCGTGCACGCCAGGGACCGCGAGTGCCTGGCAGATGCCTTGAGTAACGCATAAACGCATGCCTTCGCGAACTATCTCCAGGTTTCCCGAAGAAATCGGCACGGATGTCCGCGTTCCGGTTTTCCTCGCTTCGATGACGGGCGTCACGAGAGTGCCGCCGTTCGCAAGGGAGCCGACTCCTCGAACAAGCTGCAAAAGATCAACTTTGAAACCATATTGACCGATCGCCGTGTGATACGTATCACCGAGGAACCATTGCTCGCCGTTAAAGTTCGCGGCTTTCCATTCCGGATCCGGGATCGTACCCGGCTGCTCACCGGGAGCCGGTATTCCGGTCACTGCGCCGAATCCGAATGATCGCATGTATTTCTCTATCGCCGAGATGCCAAGTCCCGGCTGTCCTTCAAATCCCCCTCCCACCTCGTAAAAATAAACGTCAGAAGAAACCGCTATCGCATGGCGTACATCGACCCAGCCGTTCGCGCGCCAATCTTTAAAAACGCTCGGATGTGCCGGATCAAAGGGATTCGGCACAGAAATAGAACCGGTCGAAAGTATCTGCTTATTCGGATCTATAATGCGCGATTCAAGGGCCGCGGCCGCCATGAAAGGTTTGACGACCGAACCCGGCGTGTAGAGGCCGGAAACCGCGCGATCCAAAAACGGCGAACGTGGATCCGTAAGAAGCCGCTCTACATCCTGTTTCGGCTCGCCGGAAGACATAACGCCGGGATCGTATGACGGATAGCTCACCAGCGCTAAAAGCTCCCCGGTGTTTACATCCATGACAGCTCCGGCGCCCCCTATCCAGCCGGACGTCTCGGAACGGTTCGCTATTTCATTATAAAGTTCTTTTTGAAGAGCTGCGTCAATCGAGAGGCGTATATTCTGTCCTTGCTGTGTATCTTGAATTATGGAGCCTGACACCGCCCGGCCCGCCGCATCCGTTTCCGCGATACGAAGCCCGTCTACGCCGGCAAGCTTTTCATTTTCTGAAGCTTCGATTCCGGCCACACCTTTTGTATTGGGTTGATACCAGTATCCGTTTTTATCTTGTTTCGGATACGACACGTATCCGGTCAGGTTCGCCGCGGCGCTTCCGAGCGGATAAAGGCGAGTCGTTGAGGCGGGATTTTCCGCAACGATATTCTCTGCAAGAGGCGCGCCGAAGCGGTCCGTTATCTCTCCGCGGGGTGCGGGAAGCGATGTCTGAGAAAGTGTATTCGCCTCGGCCCGTTTTGCGAGCGCGGGATATTTCAGGATCTCCAGATTCACTAGCTGGCTTACGAGAATCAGGCCGAAAATACACAATACGGCGAGAAAACTTCTGAAGGTATATGAGCCTATCGGCCGTTCTATCCTCCCTTCGAGCCGCGAAGTATCGAAGTCAGGCAGATTGGCGGCGTCTATGAGTATTTCATCCGGCTCGATAGCCTGATATCTCCGTTTTTGTTTTAGGAATGAATTGAATTTCGGCATTTTAGGCGAGCAGCGTGATACGGAGGTATGCGGAAAGCGCGGCGAGAAGAGCGAAGTATACGGTGTAGAAATGCGACAGACCGGCTAACGTACCGAGCGGCGCCCCGAACATACGGTCGAGTATAAGGCCGCCCAAGACGACAAGAAACGGGTTGCCGCCGGCGGAAAGAAAGAATATCGCGATTCCCGTGCTTATCCACCACGGGAGCGAGAAAAGAGATATGGCGAATGCGATGCCGAGCAGTAACCTAATCATGGCGTATGCGGCACGATTTCTATAAAATCGAGGTCGGAAAAAGAAACCGGAGAATGAGCCCGCAGGGTCATAGTTGCACTCTCGCTCGTCGAAGATATGTTCGCAACGACGGCGAGAAGGCCGGGCTCGGTGCCAGCAGAGCGTATCGTATCTCCGTTTGCAACTTGGACGCCGTTCGGAACTGCAAGTTCGAATGCCCCTCCTCCCATTCCGTTCGCTATGGCTATGGCGTTCGTTTTCCCGACCAACACATCGTTTTGTTCTCCTGGAGCGGAAAAAAGCTCTATGAGCGCGGTGCCTTTCCCGACTGAAGCGACCGTACCAAGGGCGATACCCTGGTACTCTGCAAAGTCACCTTTCTGGACGCCGCTCTCGGATCCCTGATCTATAAGGAGCGTATCGTAGAGAGATTGGGGCGGCCGGGAAATAACCCGAGCAAGGATAGAGCGAGGAGGAGGCCCGGCATTCAAAGCTTGACGCAGCTTCGCGTTTTCGTCCGCCAGCATTCCATACAGAACGGACTGGTAGCGCACCAATGAAAGCGAACGCTCATCCTTACTAAGCTGTGCGATCAGCGCTGCGCGTGACATTCCCGCATATTGCGGATTACTTCCCTCCCGTAGCGCATACACGTTTTTATATATGCTGCGGACATAGGGCGCAAAAGGCGAACTGAAGAAAACAACGGCAAGCAGCACCAGGCAGGCAGCGATAATGCCTGCGGGACGATGCTTAGAATCCCGCGAACGAGCCATCTTCGTCGTCGACTAAAACGGAGCGGTATTTTTCGATATCCTCAAGCACCATGCCGGTGCCCCGTACCACCGTCGTCAGCGGATCGTCGACCACGTGTATCGGCACTTTGAGTTCGGCAGCCAACAATTCCGGAAGTCCGCGCAGAAGGGCTCCTCCTCCAGTCAGATAAATCCCGCGCTGCATTACGTCGGCGACGACTTCCGGGGGGGCAGTCTCAATCACCTCTTTTATGGCTTCAACGATGGTTCCGACGCTCCCGCCGACCGCGTCGCGCACATCGGCGTCGGTCACGACGATCTCTCTCGGAAGGCCGGTCACGAGATCGCGTCCGCGTATCGTGGTCTGAAGCGGCACCAGCGGTTTCGATATCGAACCGACCGCTATCTTTACGTCTTCCGCCGTGCGATCGCCGATGAGTATCTTGAATTCGCTCCGTACATACGCAGCTATATCCTGGTTCAATACGTCCCCCGCAACGCGGATATTCTTCGCGCGGACGATGCCGCCAAGCGATATAAGCGCGATATCGGTCGTGCCGCCGCCGATATCGACGATCATGGTCCCGACCGGCTCGTGGACCGGCAGGCGCGCGCCAAGAGCTGCCGCCATCGGTTCTTCGATGATGAACACTTCGCGGGCGCCTGCGTTTTCAGCCGCGTCGCGCACGGCGCGTATCTCGACGTTCGTCACTCCCGAAGGGACGCCGATGACGACGCGGGGACCGAATGTCGCTTTCTCTTCCTGGGCTTTCTTTATAAGGTACGACAGCATTTCTTCCGTTACTTCGAAGTCCGAAATAACGCCTTCGACGAGGGGCCGCACCGCATGTATGTGAAGCGGCGTCCTTCCCAGCATGTCGCGCGCCTGTGTGCCGACGGCGACCACCTGGCCCGTCTTCTGATTGACTGCAACCACCGACGGCTCATTCACTACCACTCCTCTTCCCTTAAGATAGACAAGGGTGTTCGCCGTCCCCAGGTCGATGCCTATTTCCCGTGAGAATCTCTCGCTCAGTTTTTTCGGAAGCTTGAATTTCATACGGAATATGTGCCGGCAAGCAGCGCTTCTCTCGAAACAGTTCTTTTGTCTCCGTCCTTTCTCCGAACCAGCTCTATGGAATCGGAACTTGTCGTTTTGCCTATGATGACGCGGTACGGGATACCCAAAAGATCGGAATCCGCGAATTTTTCTCCGGCGCGAAGTTCTCTGTCGTCATAGAGGACTTCAATTCCCGCGTTCACCAGATCCCGATACAGGTCAGCCGCGAATTTTTTCTTTTCTGTATCGTCCGATACCTCGACTAAATGGATCGAAAAAGGAGCGACCGCTTCCGGCCATATTATGCCCTTGTCGTCACATAAGACTTCTACAATGGTGCCCATGAGGCGCGTAAGGCCGATGCCGTAACATCCCATGATCGCCGGTAATTCTTTTCCGTCTTCGGTCATATAGGTAAGTCCCACCGCTTCCGCATAGCGCGTACCGAGTTTGAAAATATTCGCCACCTCGATCGCCTCCGCTTGCGCAAGGTCCTCCCGGTTCACGCCCAGCATGTTGAGCGTTTCGTCGTTCAAGACTTCCGCATTTATTGCTATTCTTTTTTCCGCATCTATATATATGGTGTCTTCGCCCGCGGTCGAGACGGTCTGGAATTCGTGGCTGTATTTGCTGAAAATGCCCCCCGAAGCAAACGTGAGATATGTTTGTTCTCCAATGCCGACGCGGCTGAACACTTTTTCATATGCGACGCCGACGGCAGCATAGAAATCGTCAAGTTCTTCTTCTGTCTTCGTGAACGAATACATATCCTTCATAAGGAATTCCCGGCCGCGCATGATGCCGGACTTTGCACGAAGCTCGTTGCGAAATTTCGTTTGTATCTGGTAAATGTATTTCGGAAGATCGCGGTACGAAGACACGTGATTTCGAAGGAGCGCGGCCAGGGGTTCTTCGTTCGTCGGCGCAAGACCTACGGCGCCTCCGCTTTTGAATTCGCTTTTAAACCATACATCCACCTTGTCGTCGTCCCATCGATCGGTTTTTTTCCATAATTCGGGTTCCTGCAGCACCGACAGAGACACTTCCTGGCCTCCGAGAACGTTCATTTCCTCGCGGATGATCCCCCGTATCTTTTCTATGACTTTGACTCCTAACGGCAGAAGATCATAGACTCCGGCCATTTCCTTATGTATGTATCCCCCCCGTATGAGGAGCTGTGCATTCTGGGAAATTTCATCTTTAGGAGCTTCGCGCCTGGTTTTAGTGAAGAGCTGAGACTGCCGCATTGCGCTCTATTATAAGTCCTTCTCCCGCGAGAGCAATCAGCACAGTTTGGCTCCGTTCGGCGCATCTTGATCGGGCACAGCGAGTACCACGTAACCATCTGCGTTATAGAAGCCGGTCGTCAAGACCTCTGAAACAAAAGGACCGATCTGCCGAGGCGGGAGGTTGGTAACGCAGATGACTTTCTTTCCAACAAGCTCTTCTTTCGTATAAAGAACGGTGATCTGAGCGCTTGATCTTTTAATGCCCACTTCGCCGAGATCGATTTCAAGTTTATAGGCAGGTTTTTTCGCCTCGGGAAAGAATTCAGCAGAAAGTATTGTTCCGATTCGGATATCTATCTTATTGAACTCATCGATGGTGACGATCATATGATGTCAGAACGACTTATCTTTTTGTAAGTTTTTGTCTAACACTCTCTCGTTCCGGTGAATAGCGAGTATAGATCTTTTGGATCTTCAGGCTCGGGAACTACTTTCATTTCTCTGCCGATGCCGGACTCATGAAGCATCCGTAGCATGGAGAAATCGGCGAGCGCAAATCCTACGGAATCGAACACGATGATCCTGTCCGTTTCCGTACGCCCCTCTTTTTTACCCTGCACTATTTCCCAGAGTTCGTCGCATGCGACTTTTCCCTCTAGGTTTTGAATCTCTCCTTCGTGCCGCGTCTGCTCGTAGAATTCGACAACAATCCGGCTGTTTCGCATCACTTCGGGATCGAGTTCCGTTTTTCCTGGACAATCGCCGCCTATCGCGTTCACGAATAAATGCTCGTTATCTTTGACTGATTTATATCCGAACAGTTCGACCCGCGCTTTTTCGCAGATGCATGTGGTCACTATATCGGCCCCATGAACGACCTCGTCTCCGTTTTCGCACGCGATCAGCGAGATACCCCGGCCGCTAAGATTGCGAGCGAATTTTTCCATCGCTTTTTTATCACGATCGAAGAAGCGGATCGTCGTGATAGGAAATGCGTGACGAAGAGCATGCGCTTGGAATTCAGACTGCGCTCCCGTCCCGATGAGGCCCAGGACAGAAGAATCTTTTAAGGCAAGATGCTTCGCCGCCAGGGCTGAAGTCGCGGCGGTCCGGATCGCAGTCAGGAGCGTCATATCGGCGACCAGCTGGGGATACCCTGTCTCTATGTCGGCAAGCATGCCGAGAGCGACGATGGAAAGCTTTCCCATATCCGGATTTGCCGGATGCGCATTGACGTATTTATATGCGTAATATTTTTCGTCCGCGCACGGCATGAGTTCAAAGACCCCGTGCGGATAATGGGTAGCATGACGAGGGCTTTTCTTGAACTCTTCCCAGCGATGCAGATCCTCTTCCAGGAAGCGCATGGCATTTGTAAAAAGCGTATTGAGGTCGTACCGGATAATGTCTGCTGCAGTGAGTATTTTCATAGACAAGCATTAACAGCTTCCGCCGGTCGCCGCTTTTTTCCTCGGGCGGCGCGAAACTTCGGATTTCTTATTTTGCACGGCTAACCTTTCCTTCCTCGACAAGAAGGCGCAGAGGCGGAAAGGACCGCGGTACCACTCTGCTTCGACTCGAAAATAAAAAGCGCCTACCGGCGCGTGTTTTCGAGTTCCTCGGTGCTCCGATCTTTCGACCGACACACGTAGGCTTGTTTTTACGGTTGCCCTCCGTCAGGCTTCTCGCCTGCAGCTCGCTTGGCGGGGTACCAAGCTCGAACGCTTGTATTCAACTCATCCCAGTGTAATGACGCGAAGTGCCGCTGTCAACCGATGAGGCGGTATATATCGTGAACGGTCACCACGAGCATAAGAGTGATGAGAAGCGCAAAACCGAGGGAGTTCGCCGCATTCATGAACCGCGGCGATATCCTTTTCCGGGAAACGAGTTCTACAAGAAAAAAAGCGAATCTGCCCCCGTCCAGAGCGGGGAAAGGAAAAAGATTCAGAATTCCGAGGTTGATGGAAATTAAGGCGGCAAACGAGAGTATGGCGCCGAACCCAAATGTCGCGGCGTTCCCTACGAGGCGCGCAATACCGACAGGGCCTGCAACGCTGCCGAGAGTCGCAGTAAAAGTGAATGCCTGCTTCAAGAGAGCAAGCATGCCGAACAATGTATTCTCAAAATTGAAGACAGTCTCTTTGAAGCCGGCTTTTACAGCCTCGGCGAAAGGCAGGGTGAGCGTTCCGACCGATGCCGTCGCAATACCGATGGCTTCCCTATCCGGTTCCCCGGCGACTAATCCCTTCTGGGGAGAAAGCGTGAGTGTAAGAACTTTGGAATCGCGAAGTATCGAAACGATCACGGATCCCCGAGCATTTTCAACGAGCGGCGGTATTTCTTTTGGATCGCGCACGAGATGAACGACGCCGCGGACGCTTATCCCGAGGAGTTGGTCCCCCGCTTTCAAGCCTGCCACATCAGCCGGCGAACCGGGTAGAACTTCAAGAACGGTCAGCCGTGCCTTCGAAATATGGGCCGCGTCGAAACCCGAATCAGTCGCTGCAGGAACTCCGAACATGAATGCTGCGGAAGAAAGAATAAGCGCGATAAGAATGTTCGCCGCGGGGCCCGCAAGGAGAGTCAATGCCTGGGCAAATTTTGGCCGATTGTAGAAGGCTTTCTGGTCATTGCTTGCTACTTCCCTGGGATCTTCCCCTGTTATCCGTACGAAGCCGCCGAAAGGCAGCGCATTTATGCTGTATTCGGTATCGCGAATTTTTTTGCTCCAGAGTTTCGGAGGAAAACCGATGCCGAATTCCGGCACCTCCATGCCCGTAAGCTTCGCAACGACGAAATGCCCGAACTCATGCCCGATCACAAGCACGAGAAGTATGACGATGAATATAAGAATCGTCATGAGCTTTTGAGTTCGGATTCTTTCTTTTCAGCTATCGCTTCGAGCGACTTATTTTCTTCAGCGACTATCTTCTGGACCTCATCTTTAAGTCTCTTTTCTTCGTCTTCGCTCGCTTCGTTCTTTTCTATATCTGCGATCGCTTTGGTGCGCGCGCTCCGCAAAGCGACCCGCGCTTCCTCAAGTTTCGCGCGCACAAGCTTCACGAGCTGGAGGCGCCTTTCTTCCGTCAACTCCGGAAAGGATACCCGTATGCCCTTTTCATCGGATCCGACCGAAACGCCTAGGTCCGCGAGCATGATGGCTTTCTCGACCGCCTTGATCTGGCCTTTGTCCCAGGTATTCACATACAGCGTGCGCGCATCCTCCACGGAAACGTTGGCGACCTGATTCAATTTCATGCGAGACCCGTATACCTCGAGCGACACGGAATCGAGAAGTGCCGGCGTTGCGCGGCCTGTCCGCAAACCCATGAGTTCCTGCGCGAGCCACGTGGCTTTCTCCGCAGCCGTTTTTCTGAATTGCGCAAGATCGTACATCGCCGAACAGTATACTCCGTACGGCCGGCATAGTGAACGGCAGCCGATCTTATTCTGTCCGTAACCACTCGTCGATCATCGTTACAACGACTTCCGGATGCGTGGCGTGAGGAGAATGGGCCGCGTCGGGAATGACGGCCAGTTTCGACTTTCGGATATTTGTATTCATCACGTGTGCGTCCGAAAGCGGAGTTGCCTTATCTTTGCTGCCCCAAATTATAAGCGTCGGCGATGTGATCCGACTCAGTTCCGGAGTAAGATCTCGCTCTATCAGATTTTTCATCGTCAACCGCATGATCGGAGAGGCGCGCTCATAATCCCGAGCGCCGATGAGCCTATAAAAGACCTTTCGAAGGAAAACAGAGCTAGTAAGGCGCTTTCCCATTCTTGCGATCCCCTTGAAAACCAGGCGCTTCATCTGTAAGAAAAAACTTGTATGCAGGATACCGGCGGCATCAATAAGTATGAGGCGCGATACCGCTTCAGGACATGCTGCAGCGAACGCGATCGCTATCCTGCCGCCGTTAGAATGGCCGACAAGTATGATCGGCACGTCATTATTCACCTGAGACGTGAGCCATGTCGTATAGCTTTCAACGGTCCATACTTCCGAAGTGTCCGCCGTGAGGCCAGGGATTTTTAGCTGCATCGGATCGTAACCCCTTTGCCGAAGAAGACTGCAGACCGCATCCCATGCCGCCGTCGAGTATGTCCAGCCGTGAAGAATGAAGATCTTTTTCATATCCCCCATTTTTTTCTTTTTCCCACCCACACGGATTCGCGGCGGCAAAGCTTCGAGGCGTCGGACGGATCGAGAAGCACCTTTTCTACTATTCCCTCAAGGTATCGCGCGCCCTTAAAGAGTATCGTTTCTCCTCCGCGCATGTTCCGTATAACATCCTCATATGCTTCGCCGGGAAAATCGTATGCCGCAACCGCCGGAGCATCGGGATCTTGAGCAATAAGCGGCCGGGTATATTTCTTGAGCCGCGGACCGACCAAGATAACGCGCGCGGGTTGCGTACCTTCGATAAGTGGGGTGAGTGCCGCATGCTCCAGGCTTTCGCTTTTCCCCTGCTCGACCATGTCCCCCAGCACGAGCCATTTCTCCCCTTGCGCCGGATAGAGCGCGAAGAGCGTCAGCATGGTGCGCATGCCGTCCATTGTCGCGTTGTAAGAACTGTCTATGAGGGTTGTATTTTTAATGCCGCGAAACACCGAACTTCTGCCCGGCGGAAGCGTGAGAGCGGTAAACTTCGAATCGACCGATGCACGCAGATAGTGTAGGACTTTGACCACTGCAAGAAGAGAAAGTCCCGCATCGGGAGGGATAAGATGCGGAGAAGATAATTCTCCTTCCGAAGTCTGAAAATCGACGGAGTCGCGCTGCACCCTGAGAAGGACAGCGTCCTTCGTGTCCACAAAAAGCACTTCGGCCTTCGTTCTCCGCGATTCTTCTTCGATATACCGATTGCTTCTGTTCAATACGGCAAGCGAGCGGGTCTCTTCTAAAAAATACCCGAACTCCCGGGCGATAGCGGCCTTTACTTTTTCCAGAAATTCCTCATCGGTAAGAGCGTGGGGAGTGTCGGATGTCGCCTGCGGTTCGTATTGGATGCCGTGCGCTTCCTCGAGAGAGAGCCAAACAAGAATGTGCGGACGAAGCAGTTTCGCCAGCATTCTTCCCTCTCCCGGCCGCTCGGCGTCCGCTTCCGTGACATACAGCCGCTCCGGACGGATTGTTCGAAATGCACGAATAGGAGCGAGGAGAGCGAACAGGAGCCACTCATATGCCCGGTACGTTTTTCGTTCAAGGCCAAGAAGGTGGAACGGAATGCCGAATGTACTGTTCGCGCGGTCGGTGTACGCCGCCTGAGCACCTAGTTGCGCCCTGAAAGAATGCATGAGGGTGGTTTTACCGCTTGACCCGGTGACTGTTATGACGGTCGGCTTCCAGCGAAACAGATAGATCCGGGCGAAAAAATGAAAATAAGAAGCTACCGTAAAGTAGCTTTTTCGCTTCAGCGCCCTTCCGATTATGCGCGCCATTTTTCTCATACGCGGCGCTTCCACCGGCGGAAAGTTTCGATAGCCCACATTATCCAATACCGCAAAGACAGCGGCAGGTCCTGCGCGTGCACGTAGGCTTCCGGGTATCCTCCGAAGCCTTTCTTGAATTTGCTTAAACCGGCCCAGGGGTGCTTGGGCTGGTCGTCGGGCACTACTCCCCAAAAATTATAACGCTTCAGGCCTGAAGCTTTAGCATCTTTTATTATCTTCCATTGCAGCGCTTCTCCCGGCGTTATCGAACCAGTAGCATGCAATGATGCCCCGTGATGATAAAACGCGGTCGTGTCGCTATAGACGATGAGCGCCGCCGAAACTAGTGTCTCTTGAAACTTTGCAAAATACCATCGCGCCTTCCCGCGTTCGGCAAAACGCCGGAACTCGGCTTCTATCATGCTTCTGGGGTAGACCACAAAACCCTGCCTGTCGGCCGTGCGTACATATAATCGCCAGAATGTATCGATGTCTTCTACCGCGATACTCGACGAAACTGTGACACCGTCCTTCTCCGCTTTACGGATGCCGTAGCGGGTATTCTTTTTCATACCCGAAAGAAGGGCGGCTTCCGGAGGCGTGATATCCAATATCCACGAAAGCTCGCTATAGACATGTATCGGAGCGGGTTTGAATCCGCACGATGAAAAGATTTTCCGGTGTTCGGGTATATCCGAAAGAAGTGGGCAAATTCGCACGCATACGCATTTTTCGATGCGGCCGATCCGGGAAAGCTCGTCTCGCACATCGGGCAGCACCTCCTCTATCGAAACCCGGTCTTTGACGAGAGGGCCGTGCGGGCACAGCAGAATGCTTCCTCGCCTGGCCGGCACGAGAACGGCGAGAAGCGCCCCGATTTGTTCATTGCCGTCGAATATTCCTATACGGATGACCTTTCTTCCGAGATCCGTTTCCACCTCGCCCCAGGCGAAGGAATTGAGGAACGTATTCGGGTCGCAGCTCAGTACGAACTCGTTCCAGATTTTTTCTTCGGTTATCTCCTTAAACGAAAACATGCGTGATTATCTCATTGATCATGCGAGGCGTTATGCCGATGTGGGTAGGAAGGTTGAGCGAGCGCTCCGCAAGCCGCTCCGCATTCGGGCATGATCCTTGGTTATATCCGACCTCAGCATAACGAACGCCGGAGGGAGCAAGGACGTCATTGTACCAATCGCCAAGCTCGATGCCCTGCGCCCGGGCTTTACCCCTATACTTCGAAGGATCTTCAACGAATACCGTATAGCGCAGATACACCCGTCCGTCATTTCGAGCCGGCAACTCTATTCCCTGCATGCCTTGCAGCTTCTCGGCGTACGTTTCCGCACAGGCCTGACGATGTCGCGTATATTCGGACAGTTTCCTGAACTGGTTCAACGCGAGCGCGGCGAGTGCGGGGGAAAACGCGTGCTTGGTGAACGAAGGACGCTTCCCTCTGAGTTCCTTGGGTTCGACTGCTTTTGAGATTATGTGGAGCCGCCGCGCTGCCGCGAGAATGAACCTCCCGATACCGAACGTATTGTACGTGGCTTTTGAAAGCGCGAGTATCGGCGGATGAAGAAGCTGCCGAGTGACCCAAATTGGCGAAGGGAGCGGATAGGATCGTGCGACCGCAAGCACTTTCTCGTACACCTCGAGAGAAGAAGTAGCTATCGCGCCGCCGAAAACCGACGAAATGCATTTATCTCTTCCGAAACTGAAAAACGCTGCATCGGCTAATGAGCCAAGGGGCGCGCCCGCGAAAGTCGCGCCCAGCGAGTGCGCGCAATCCTCTATGACGAAGATGCCGCGGGCTTTCGCAACGGCAAGTATCTCTCGCATGCGCGCGGGCATGCCGAAGGTATGTTGTACGACGATAACCTTTGTGGCCGCCGTTATTTTTTTTTGCAGATCCCCGACGTCAAGTGTAAGGTCGTTGTCGCAATCAACATACACCGGTTTAGCGCCGACCCAGAGAACGGGATCAGGAACAGCCACGCAGGTATAGGCTTGAACGATGACCTCATCCCCCTCCGAAATCCCGAATGCTTTAAGAAGCGTATACAAGGCCGTCCGGCCGCTATCAACTGTAACGGCGTGCGGAACGCCGATGGTCTCGCGCACTGCTTCCTCTACTTCGGCGACCGTTTTCTTCTGGTACCACGCGAACGGCCGCATAAGGAGTGACAGGGCCAGAAAAATGTCGTCTTTTTGAGCATTCGGAGAAAGGCTGGTATGGATCATACGGAAAAGTGTAGCCTGAAATAGAGGTCAGCGTTCGAGATCCGCTCGTATCGCTCGAACCGGGCTTCCAAAAAAGCGGCTGCCGAGTTTTGCGAATCGGCGCGTAAGGTCGGTCGTATAGAATACGCGCCGCGAATGGCGCGAGAGGCGAGAGTCGATCTCCGGATGACGCAAAAGATATTCCCGGAGCTTTCGGGCCACGACCGTTCCTTCGGAAAGGATGAGAACGCGTTTGCCCGCCAGCTTCTGGATCTCCCGTTTCAATATCCCGTAGTGCGTACAACCGAGAATGAGCGTATCGATCTTTTTCGCAAAAAGAGGACTCAGATATTTCTTCAATATGAGCTTCGCCGGCTCTGAGGCGTATTCCCCCGTTTCAATGAGCGGTACCAGCAAGGGAGCCGATTGCGAAAAAACCTTGATACGTTTTTTTCTGCGGATAAGCTCCTTTCTGAACGCACCCGAATTGATGGTTCCCTCGGTCGCTATAAGACCCACGCGCGCGTTTTCTGTCTTCGCCACAGCTTCTTCCGCCGCCGGAACCACTACTCCGAGCACGCGCTTCGTTCTTCCGTACGCTTCCGGCAGATGCTCTTGCTGGATGCGGCGCAATGCTTCTGCAGAAGCGGTATTGCAGGCGATGATGATAAGCTCGCATCCTTTCGAGAAAAGAAAATCGACCGCTTGCCGCGTGAACTCGTACACGACTTCCGGCGACCGGTTCCCATACGGAACGCGGGCGGTATCGCCGAGGTACACGTAATCATACGCAGGAAGCAATCGGACGATATCTTTCAGTACCAAAAGGCCGCCGAACCCGGAATCGAACACCCCTATAGAACCTGCTGGCTTTGTTTTCATGCGAAGCAAATATACCTGCCAGTATATGAACGTACGGAACGACAGCGCGGTAACGCTTTCAAGGTCATTATGTACGTCGCGGCAAAGATACCGCGAGATGACCGAGTATGGTTTTTACCGACGAACCCTGAAGACGCAGGTATCGGGCGGCGTCGGCCAGGTCGCGCAAGGTCTTGGGATCGGCGTTCGCAGCCCTCTCAAGGAGGATAAGCTCACGGATGAAACTCCGTGATTTCGACTTATCCTGGTTCTTAGATGCGAAGGATGCCATGCCTTCTATGCGCGACAGACGTTTTCCATAGGCCTCTCTAAGAAATTCCTCAGCTTCTTCTCTTTGTTCGGAGTCGCCGGGATTCTCACTGGCGTGAAGCGTAATAGCCCGCGAAAGTATCGTCGGCAAAAGATGTCCGACTCTTTCGACGCAGAAAAAGAATATCGAATCTCCGAGAGGCTCTTCGACGGCCTTCAGAAGAGCGTTCTGGGCGGCCTCGTTGGCGCGAGAAAACGTGATGACTAGATATTTTTTTCCTGAGAATGCTTTCAGGGCGGCGAACGGAAGAATCTCTTCCCGGACCGCGTCTACAAGAAGTTCTGGATACGATACGAGAAGCATGTCCGGATTTCCTTTGACCGAAACCCCGCGGGCGGCAAGCAGAGCAAGCACCTCGTCCTGCGCCCGTTTCAGGCCGGAAACGACATACGCGTGATGCAGCTCTTTGGTCCTTTCAAGATCGCGGACCTCCATGACTAGCTTCTTTTGGTGGTCATCGTCTTTTTGTACGTTTCAAGATGGTCGAGTGCCACGCCCGTTCCTTTCGCCACGCAAAACGCCGCCTCATCCGCCATGACGGCATTGACCCCGGTCCGTCGGAACACCAATTCCGGAAAATGCCGCAGCTGCGAAGTGCCGCCGGTCATGATAATGCCCTTATCGATGATGTCGGCCGCAAGCTCCGGCGGCGTTTCCTGAAGCACGTTCCGTATAGCTTTGATCATTTCGCGCAGCTCGCGCGATACCGCGCGCACGATCTCGTTCGTCGAGATCGTGGTCGTCCGGGGCAAGCCGGACAAAAGGTCGCGTCCTTTTATGGTGAGCACCAGTTCTTCCTCGACGGGAACTGCGGAGCCTATCGCTATTTTTATATCTTCAGCCGTCTTGTCGCCGATCGCGAGGTTATAGGTTTTCTTTATGTAGTCCGCAATGGCGCTGTCGATGCGATTTCCGGCGCATTTAACGGACGTTGAAGCGACGATGCCACCCAAGGAAATGACCGCTACGTCTATGGTGCCGCCGCCGATGTCGACGATCATGTGTCCTCGCGGCTCCTGTATCGGAATACCCGCGCCTATGGCGGCTAGTATCGGCTCCTTGATGACATAGGCGTTTTTTGCTCCCGCTTTGAGGGCTGCTTCGACAACGGCGCGGCGTTCGGTCGAAGTGACGCCGGCGGGCACGGAAACGATGACGTCCGGCTTAAAAAGATTCCATGGACCGAGTGATTTTTTTATATAGTACCGAAGCATCGCTTCGGTTACGCGATAGTCGGCTATGACACCGTCTTTCATAGGGCGATACGCGATTATCGAATCCGGTGTTCGGCCCACCATCTCTTTGGCATCCGCGCCTATAGCGAGTATTTTCCTGTCTCCCACAGACACGGCCACTACGGAAGGCTCGTTGAGGACTATGCCCGATCCGGGGACATAGACCAGAGTGGTCGTAGTTCCAAGATCTATCCCGAGGCGCGGAGAAAAATAAGACATTTCAG
>JAFAQP010000014.1 GCA_019246385.1 Patescibacteria group bacterium
ATCGCCTTTTGAGCAATGGTAGCAGATGGCGAAAAGCAAAGACCGGCACTTGCATTTTTTATAAAATGGTTGTATAATGTTGAAATGGATTTTGAATACCCGGTCTATGGACCGAAAACCCAGTCATTCGCGGTCCCGGCGGTATCGTACAAGCCGAAAAAAGATCATCGGCTTCCAAAAGCGATCGTCGCCGCTTTGCTAGTTTTCGGCATTGCGTTCGGAGTGAACGCAAAGGTTTCTCAAGCGGATTTCCTCGGCATATACTGCTTTCACCTTGATGCAGGACAAATAGCCTGGTGGTATTTGCAGGGATATATTTTCGGGCCTTCGACCGGTTCATGGGGTGAGACAGGTTCCTGCGGCTCGACGGGCCAAAATGGTACAACTGGAGGTAACGGATCGACCGGTCAAAGCGGCGCGACCGGGAATAACGGATCGACGGGAAAAAACGGACAAACGGGCGGCAATGGAGCGACGGGAGAGAATGGAAACACTGGATCGGATGGGTCGACGGGAGCTGATGGACGCACCGGGAGTCGCGGATCGACCGGGAAGCACGGGCGTACGGGGGCACAAGGCGCAACAGGCATGAACGGGATAACGGGCGCGCGCGGTTCGACAGGAGGAAACGGCACGACGGGGGACAATGGAAATACCGGCGACAATGGTGAAAGCGGTGATAATGGGAATACGGGCCAATACGGCTACACCGGCGCAGTGGGAAATACCGGTGCGAACGGGATGACCGGCTCTCGCGGCTCCACTGGGCGACGCGGCGATACCGGGGAAAAGGGATATACGGCGGAATACGGCGATACTACTGATCTTGGCGAAACGGGAAGCTACGGGTCGACGGGTTCATATGGATCGACCGGCATGACCGGATATACGACGCTTGACGGTTCTACCGCTTCATCAACGGCTACCCAAAAGGGCGAAGAAAACGAAGACGAACCCGAGAACGGACAACCGGAAGATATCGAAGATTAAAGCCTTCCGGTAACTAAAAAAGGCATTTTCCGTCTATGAAAACGGTAGAGATGCGTGTATCCTCTACCGGATGAAGGACCAGAAAGATGCCTACATGCGAGCGTATAACGATTACGCCGATGCCATCTTTCGACATTGCTTTTTCCGGCTCTCGGACCGGGAACGCGCACTCGACATAACCCAGGAAACGTTCACGCGAGCCTGGGATTATATCCGCGAAGGGAAGGTGGTGGATAAGTGGAAGCCGTTCCTGTACCGGATAGCGGGCAATCTTGTCATCGAGGAATATAGGAAGCGAAAAACCGCTTCTCTAGACGCGTTTCTCGATGAGGAGACGCACGACGAGGGGATGCTCGACGGACTTCGGGACGACGATGTGCTTACCCGCCTCGAGGACGCATTTGACGGAGAGCGCGCTCGGGCGGCCCTCCAAAAGCTTCCCGAAACCCACCGCGAGGTGATCGTCCTTCGATTCATCGACGGATTATCTCCCAAGGAAATAGCAGCCTACCTGTCAGAGCGGGAAAACACGGTATCAGTTCGGATACACCGCGCCCTCGCGGAACTCCGGAAAATAGTATTGCAGCCATGAAAAATTTTGACGACACATTCAAAGATATTTCGGAAACCGTATCCATGACGGACGTGGAAAAAAACTCAATGCGTGAGTATATTTTGGAATATCAGGCGATAAAACCTCTGCCCACTCCGCGTGCTGTTGTCGCTTCCGGCTTTTCCTTTTTTTCAGGAAAAGCAATGCCGATATTCGCCGCTCTGGTCCTTCTTTTTGCCGGCTCTGCGGGCGTGTCGATAGCGGCAGGAAAATCGCTTCCCGGCGACCTTTTATATCCGGTCAAGGTATCCATTAACGAAAAATTGGGAGGAGCGTTCGCGACCACTGAAGAAGCGAAAGCAGCATATGAAACTGCTCTTGCAGACACGCGGCTTTCGGAAGCAGAGGCGCTTGCGGCGAAGGACAATCTGACTTCGGCAACGGCGGTGACTTTGAAAACGGATTTTACCGTCCATGCCGACAATGCGCGCACCTATATCGCAGATCTCGAACAGAAAGGCTCGGTGAGCGCCGACACCGAACTGTCTTCCCTTGCCGGCGTCCTTTCGACGCATGAAGACCTGCTGAGCCGCGGATTCTCGGGAGACGGGGGAGAAAAAAAGAAGCTTATCGCCGCCATCCGCTCGGAAGCGCGGGGAGCGGAGGAACTGACAAGTCCCGAAGATGCCGCATCGGTAAGCACCGCGAAAGCCGCGGCTCCAGCCACCCCGCGCTCCGCGAGTGCTATAAAACCAGTCGCTGGGCAACAAAGCGCGAAGGCGAATATCCGGGCTCTCTTGCAATCGATAGCGGCGACATCAACGGACGATAGTGCGACCTCAACCGAGAGCGTGAATTATCATACCGATCTTAACGGAACAGCGGGCAATATCGAAAACAAAACAGAACTTTCGGGCAGTGCGGAAGGCTCTCTGCCCGACCAAAAAGACATAAAAAAACCTTTTTAAGCGTGTAAGAGATTATATCTTGCAACGTCCTAAAGAAGCCGGAGAACCCGGCTCTTTAGCCACGCTAATGAAATACACATGAATATAACTACAAAATCATACCTTCCTACATTACTTACTATCGGTGGTATAGCGATAGCGATAGCCCTTGTATTCGCTTTGCCGAATAAGGCCTCGGCCCACACTCTCTTTGCGGGCGGTCCGCACTCCGTTGGATCTAACCTTGATGTCAGTATGTCGGACTCGGGTGCCGTCGCCGTTCATGGAGCGAAAGTAACTGCCGTATCGGGTTCCACGATAACGGCCCAGACTGCATTCGGAGCTACAGTACTTTCATGGACTGTTGACACGAATAACTCCACTTCTTTTGCGCCGAAAGGAAACGCTTCAAACACTCTTTCGAACGTGAAAGCGGGGGACTACATTTCGTTCTCCGGAACTCTTGATTCTGCAGCCGCTAATCTTACGGTAACTGCAAACACGATCCGCGATTATTCCCTCCTTCCGGTAAGCGGCGACCTTTCGGGGAACGCCATGCTTTCAGGAACAGTGAATAGCGTGAACACAAGCGGAAACACATTCGTTCTTTCGACGAAAGATCATGGAATGGTTACGGTATCCGTTGCTACTTCGACCGCGCTCTTGAATGGCGATGGTTCTTTCCTTCTCGGAAATCTTGCTCTAGGCAATTCGGTGATGGTGAAGGGAAGCTAT
>JAFAQP010000083.1 GCA_019246385.1 Patescibacteria group bacterium
GCGCGGCGCTATCTCATTCCTGAACACGCGCCCAATTTGGGCGATACCAAACGGAAGTTTGGGATGGTACGTATCTAGAATGTTCTTGAAGTTCGCGAACATTCCCTGCGCATTCTCCGGCCTCAAGTACACCGGAATCTCCGAACCGTCGACCGAGCCCACCGATGTCCTGAACATCATGTTGAACTGCTGAGGGGCGCTGAGTTCATTCCCCTCGGGACTCTTCAGTTTTTTTTCAACTATTAATTCCGCCATCTGATCGATCGATATGCCTGAGACATCCATACCCGCCTCTTCGAGTAGATGGTCGGCTCGATAGCGTTTTTTGGTCTTTACGTCGGTCACGAGGGGATCATGGAATCCGCTCACGTGTCCGCTTGCCTCCCATACTTTCGGACTCATGAGTACGGAGGAGTCGATACCGTACATGTCTTCGCGCGAATCCACAAACGTGCGCCACCAAAGGTTTTCTATGTTTTTTTTGAGCGCAAGGCCCAAGGGACCGTAATCCCACGTTCCGGCAAGTCCGCCATAAATCTCGGAGCCGCGGAATATGAATCCTCTTCTTTTGGAGAGCGCCACGATCTTTTCCATGAGACCCTCTGATTCCATTTTTCTCACTCTAGCTTCTTATTCGTCCGCTGGCTACTTCGTGACCAATCCGCTCTGTTCTCCTCCCGCCGAGCCGGTCGAGAGATCGGGAGCGTGGCCCTCTACGCTGTCTTGCACGAAACGATCGAAAGCAGTCGCTTTCTGAGAGCTCAAAAGGACCGGTGCGGTTCCCAGTTGCGATATGGAAGGCGTTACTCCGATCTGGAACGTGACATTCCTCGCATCGTTCGCGGACAGATCGCCGACGTTCCAGCTGACGCGGCTTTGGGTCTTATCGAAAGTGACGCCGTTGCCTCCTATAAAGCGCACGTAGCTGGGTATGGTCGCTGTGACGGCAGTATTGCCGAGAGAATTCGCTGAATTTGCTACGTTCCAGGTGACCGCGTATACAGTTTCAGTATTCGCTTTGGGGGTTGACGGTCCGGAAACGTACGCAAGACCCGAGCTCAGCACAAGATCGGACGCAACGACCGCTTTCGTCGCGGCTGTGCCGGAAACTGCTTCTGCCACATTGCCTTCGCTCGAACGGTTCGCTTGTACGCTTACGGTAAACGTCATGACTGGGTTCTTGAACTGCCCGCTCTCGGGTGGGTATGTCCTCAGGGTAAATCCAAGTGCGCCGGAGGATCCCGGCGGGACGTTCGCAAAATCGGGGTTCGTCGTCTGGTCCCAGAGAATGTCCGAGTTGCTTGAGCTGTAGAAGCCGCTTTCCACCCGGACGCTTTCAGGGTCAATGACTTCGCCATTTAATCGCATTTCTATTGAAAGATTTTGAATGGAAACAGGAAGATTATTGGCCCATTGGACCTGGCCCTCGATAGGCGCGCCGCGTTTCACTGTATGCTGGTCGGCGACCGAACCATTGAGAACGATTGATGCGGAAACGAAAGGTTTCGTGACGGTAATATCCGATTGCGCGACAGCGAGAGCGGCCGCTATAACGGTGTCCGTGTTCGATTTCCTACTTCCCGTCGTGAAGGTAATAGTTTTCGTATCGCCGTCTTCGCCCGTAAAGACGCCGCTGAGATGAATCGTCCGCGATCCGCCGGGCTCTATATCGCCGAGCATCCATGCGGAATTTCCGAGCGACGCGGCAGGATCGGCGTTTTGGAAGGTGAAGCCAGGCGGATAATTTGCAATGAGCAGCATATCTTTCAAAACCTGAGGAGAATTGGAAGTGACGGTGACCGTGATGGGGACGCTTTGCCCGGATACCGCTTCCTTTTCTGCGGATGTCGTGATCGCTGCCGGCGACTGGGTAATACGCGCCGTATAGGTGTTCTCGCTTACGAATACGGCATTCGAAGATTGTACGCGGTATTCGACCGATGCCTTGATGGGAAGTTCGGCGCCGGAGGCGCCGAAAAGCACCGCTTTTACGGTTCGATTCACGGACTCACCCGGCGCGATAGTGCCTAAGGGTGTGCGTGTTGACGGTATCGGAAGAGCGATATCCTGATCGGATCGCGTACCGGGAGGAAACTGGACAACGAGGTCGGCCAACTGTATCGAAACGCTGTTGCGGTTCGTCACGACTACCTGCAACGTGACCGTATCGCCTCCCGCAATGGATTCGGGACCGGAAATCTGGACATCCACATTCTTGGTCGAGACGATGTTGTTTCCGAAAAAAATAAGAACGCCGGCGAGGGCGAACGACGCTACGAAAAAAATCGCCGATCCCAGAAATATCTTTTCGAATCTTCCATATTTTTTTTTGGCCATAGGTTCTGCTACGTCGGGCTGTTTTCCCGGAGCCGCCGTTTCCTGCCAAACGGCGGGTGCACTTCCCGCGCGAACCGGTATCGAGGAGCGCCGCACATGTTCCGGATCCGTGTTGTCGAGTTTCTTTGAAAGCCGCTCGAGCGCGTCATCTTTCGGCATGTAGGTATCATAACAGTTTCTATAATCCACTCGCGGAGATCGCTTCGTTTATCGCATGGACAAGAGGCCTGCGGGCCCGTGAAGCAAGGGAGAGGACCGATGAATCGTATGCGTTCGTAAGAAAATTTCTTGTAGTTTCGTTTTCCCGTACGTATCCAAGCGCCGCCAATATCCTTAAGACGGCGAGCGTTTCAGCGGCATCCGCAAGTTCCGGCATAGCCGCTACAGAATCGAAAAAACCTCGGACCGCGGCATACAGTTCGCGGTTTGCTCCTTCCCCGTGTACGAATTGCCGAACGCTCATGATGACTCGAGCAAGCGCGCGCTGTGCCGGCGCATGCGCCTGGAGCACAAAATGAAAATTTTTCGACGAAGTCGCTCCGGTTACACGCCATACGTCTTTCCCTTTGACGAGGGTGAACATGGCCCGCGAGCCGACCTGTAGATGAGGTCGCAATTTTGAGCGCTCTTCCCTGGCGCTTTTCGCAAGCACGCTCGCAAGGCCGAGTTCCTGGGTATACAACAGGATCCGCAGGCTTCCTTCCCCCGTCGCATGCCGGGAGAGCACTATTCCTTCCGTCGTTACCTCACGCCTTACGTACATCAAGATAAAACGACACGTCCGAAAGAGAGAGCGCGTGCAGAGCCTCCCCCTTTTCAAGCGCCGATAACTTTGCTGTTCCGCTTAATTCCTTCCAATTACGCTCAAGGAACGCGTGCGCTTCGGGAGTTCCTGAAACGACGAGATGCGCCGTATCTTTCGCCGTTAACCCTGCCTGCTTCCGCAATTCCTGGATGAAGCGAAGGGTTTCCCGCACTTCTCCTTCTTCTTGCAAGATTGGCGTAATGACGGTATCGAGCACTATTTCCTTTTCTTCCGTTTTTACCTCTTTCACATTCACTTCTTCCGCAAGTATAGATTTGAGTTCCGCAGAAAGCGTTCCGGGTACTGAAAGGCTTTGTAACGGCTGGCGAACTTTTAGATTTGCTTTCTGCCGCGCCTCCAGGGCCAAGGAGGCAAGTTTTCGGACACGTTCCATATCGACAATCAGCGTGCCTTCTTGTTTGCCGAAAATCTGGAACCATCCGCGTTCCTTCCTTTTGGGCCACTCCGTAAGATGCACGCTTTCCGGCTGCCCGTCTTTTTTTACACTTTGGTAAATTTCTTCCGCAATAAAAGGCATGACGGGCGCAATAAGGCGCGAGAGCACATGGAGAACGTCTCGCAGCGTATGGAGCGCCTCCTGCTTGTCTTTTTCATTTTCTCCCTTTACGCGATCGCGGGAGCGGCGCACATACCAGGTCGACAGGTCTTCAATAAAAACGCGCATGGGCCTCACGGCGCGAACAACGTCAAACGTATCGAACGCCACAGTTGCGGTCTCTATGGTCTCGGCGAGGCGCAGAAAGATCCATCTGTCGAGTGCGTGATCGCTTTTTCGCTGTATTGAATCATCGAGTTCGGAAGCGTACAGAAGATAGAATGCGTGCACATTTGTCAAAATGTTGACGACACGGTTATGGACCTCCTTCACTTCCTCATCTTTGAAAAAAATGTCTTCCGCCTGCATGACGACAGATGACATGAGGTAATAGCGGAACGCATCCGCCCCGTAGCGCTCGAATATATGGTAAGGATCGGTAAAATTCTGCTTGCTTTTTGAAAGCTTTTCGCCATCTGCGGCCAGCACGTTTCCCGTCGTAATGACGTTATCGAAGGAGCGCCGGCTGAAAAGGTGCACGGAAACGGCGTGCATGTAATAGAACCACGCGCGCGTCTGCGCGATGTATTCGGAAACGAAGTGCCCGGGCGCGCGTTTTTCGAATTCACTTTTATTCTCGAAAGGATAGTGGTATTCGGCAAACGGCATGGATCCCGATTCAACCCAGCAGTCAACGACCTCCGGAATACGTGCTAACGGCCGGCCGTTTTCGTCAGCAAGCGCCACGCGATCTATGTAGGGCAAATGGAGATCGAGTTCGTAATTGTCATTGTGCGGAAGGGGAACGAAATCCAGGCGCGTCACGCCGCCGACCGGTATGCTTTGTTCTTCCGTTTGGCGATCTAAAATTTCGGCTGCCCGGTCTACGCCTGCTCCTTCCGCGATCACCGAAAGCATCGCGAGCGGCCATCCGTGCGAAACGAGGAGTATGGTTTTCCCGGCATATTTCTTCTCCATTTCATACATGAGTTCCCCGAGGCGGCCGCGCAAGCCAGTGAGCGTTTCTCCTTCCTCGGGCGGAACATCGAAAAGCTCCCGTGTCCTCGCTCCATACTCGACAGTCCAGTCGGCATCTCGCCGTCCTTCGAAGACGCCGTGATTATATTCGTTCAATCGGGCGTCCACTTCGACTGGAACAGTGAGGCCGAGAAATTCCTTGACCGTTTGGGCTGTTTCAACGGCTCTCGGAAGCGCGGAAGAAACGATTACATCGGGCCGCCTCTCGAGCTTTGCGGCAGACTCTCGCGCTGATTGCTTTCCTTTTTCGGTCAGGGGGAAAGCCGCTTCCGGATAGGAGTTTATGACACCTTCCACGTTCTTTTTCGATTCCCCATGGCGAAGAAGATAGTACGTGTTTCCGCTTTTTTTCGTATACCTTTTGAGCTCTTCAAGAGAACCGAGAACGCGCACATTCCCTTCGGCATCCTTCCATATGGGCAAAGGCGTGGCCCAGAAGCGGTTTCTTGAGATGGTCCAGTCTGGAGCGTTCTCCAAAATATGTTTAAAACGTCCGTGTTTGAGATGCTCGGGGATCCAGGTAACGTGCTCATTTTCCGAAATCATCTTTTCCTTCACGGCCTGCATATTGATGAACCAGGAAGAGACGGCGTTATAGATGAGGGGCGTGCCGCATCGGTAGCAGTGCGGATACGAGTGGGTGTGCGGTTTCTTCTCAAAAAGGAGCGCTCGTTGGCTAAGATCGGTTTTTATTTCCGCTTCCGCTTTTTTTACGTACTTTCCCTGTAGCCATTCGGGCGCGTTGCCGTTGTAGGTGGCGTTCGCGTTCAAAAGTGGAATCATCGGCAAATCCTCGCGCATGCCGAGTGCGTAATCATCCTCGCCGTACATGACCGCCGTGTGGACGATACCGGTTCCCTCTTCGGTTGAAACGAAATCCGCCGCGACAACTTCCCACTTCTTTCCCTTGTGTGCGCCAGCCTTTTCTATGAAATACAAAGGTTCATAGGCGAGGCCGGCGAGCTCCTTTCCCTTGAATACATTCAAGGGGGAACTGAAACCGTACGCGCTGGCGCGGTTAACGGCGAGGACGTAGACTGCTTCCCCCTGCGCGTATGCGCCGTACTCTATGCCGGAACCGACCGCAAGGGCGACATTCCCCGGCAAGGTCCACGGAGTCGTCGTCCACGCGAGCGCGAAGACGTCTCCCGCAAGTCCGAGTTTGTCCGCGCCGGAAAGACGAAACTTTATTGTGACCGCTTCTTCGGTTATGTCTTTGTACGTGTTATCCATCGCGATCTCCGCTTTTGCAAGTGGCGTTTCGCAATGCGGGCAATACAGGAGCACCTTTCTGCCTTCGTAGAGCCGTCCCTTCTTGTGTATCTGCGCCAGTGCCCACCACACGCTTTCCATATACGTCGGGTCCATGGTCTTGTAAGAATTATCGAAATCGACAAAACGCCCCACACGTTCGACATACCGCTTCCATTCGGACACGTATTCAAGGACCATACTCCGCGCTGTTTCGTTGAATTTTTCTATGCCGATTTCGTATATCTCTTTTTTATTTCTGAGCCCTAGTTTTTTCTCGACAAGAGATTCTATCGGCAATCCATGGCAATCCCATCCCCAACGGCGGCGCACTCGGTAACCGCGCATCGTCTTATAGCGGGGGATGAGATCTTTGGATACGGAGGAAAGCAAAGAGCCTGAATGCGGAACGCCTGTTGCAAACGGCGGCCCGTCGTAGAAGACGAACTCGCCTTTCGGTGCCTCCTTTTCAAGGGATTTGTCGAAAATTTTATGCTCTTCCCAAAACGCAAGAATTTTTTCTTCTCGTTTCGCTACATCGCTTTTTTGCGATTGTTCAGCCATTAAAAACTATCGTAGCACGCAAACTTTTTCTGTTCTATTTACATTTTGCGAGGCGCTTCGATGCCGAGAAGCCAAAGCCCGTTTTTCATGACGTTCGCGAATGCGTTTACCAAAAGAACTTTGTACGAAGAAGTGCTGTCATCGGCGTCGACTATTTTTTCTTGCGCATACCAGCTGTTGAACATTCCGGCTATGTCGGTGAGGAACGTGACCAGATAGTGCGGCTCGTTCTCTTTTTGCGCCCGCGCTGCTACTGCAGGAAACCTGTAAAGAAAACGCTCGAGCAATATAGCGTTGTCGGGCGTCTGCGCGGGATCTTTTTGTATTTTTGCTTCCGCAGCTTTCCTCAGGACCGCGCCAGCGCGTACATGCGCGTATTGGAGATATGGCCCTGAATCGCCCTCAAAAGAAAGCGATTGTTCGGGATCGAAAAGAATATCTTTGCCAGTCGCCTGCCGGAGAATCGAATACTTGATGGCCGCGACGGCAATAGAATCCGCTACAGCCTGCTTTTCTTCTCCAAGGTCGCGCCCCTCCATCTTCGCGAGCGCCTTCGCCCGCATTTCTGTTATAAGCGACTCCCCCGAAACGACGTTTCCCTTGCGGGAAGACATTTTTCCTTTTGAGAGCTGCATAAACCCATGAGAAACATGCGTGGTTTTACGAGCTACATCCGGGAGGATGTCCGCCAATGCGGCAAGAACGACCGCGAAGTAACCGCTTTGCTCGTTTGCTGTGACGATGATCGACTGATCAAGCGGCTCTTTTTCAAACTTTTCCGCATTGAGGCCCAGGTCTTTCGCTTCATAGGTCGGTGTCCCCGCCCGGGTAATAAAGACGCGTGTATGGAGTCCTTTCTTCTCTCCTTTATATATGACAGCGCCGTCGGATTCCTCGAAAATTCCTTTCGACTCTGCGTCGCGGACCATAGCGACTCCTTTTGGCCATACTTCAGTCTCGAAAAAATAATAATCGAATCTCGTCCCCAGTACCTTATATAACTCTTCGAAATGCTCGAGAGAGGTTTTTCTGCCGGCGTCATAGAGCGGCTGTAATTCCGGGTCGTTGGCATACAGGCGCTTGTTGAGCGCGTCTATTTCTTTTTTCGCCTCCTCGTTCTCTTCGTATGCCGAAGCGCCAATCACATATGCACTGCCCAAATCTTGGACGCGCGACGGATCCAGGTTTACTTTTTGGAGCCCCCAGATGCATTTGGCGACATGCAGCCCTATGTCCCCCTGGTAATTCGCGCGCACCACTTTCGCGCCTTGGTGTTCAGCGAGTCGCGCGAGGGATTCGCCGATGGCGTTACTCATGAGGTGTCCGATATGAAAGACCTTGAAGGGATTTGGATCCGTATATTCGTACATGATCCGTTTTCCCGAAAGCGAGTCTCCCTTGCCCCACTCTTCGTTTTCCGCGATCTCTCGCATTGATTCCGAAAAGAAACTCCGCGCAAGATAGAAATTTATGAATCCTGGTCCAGCTATTTCCGTTCTAGAAACTCCATCTATGACAGGAAGCGTTTGTATTATTTTTTCTGCAAATTCTCGAGGGGTCGCGTTTGCCTTTTTTGCCGCCGCAAGCGCTACGTTGGTCGAATAATCCCCGTTTGAAGCGTCGGCCGGATGCTCAAGCATAGGCACAAGGCCCTCGATGCCAAATGTTGCAAGTGCTGCAACAAGCGCCGTGCGAAGATTTTTTTCGATATTCACTACGGACACTATACAAAAGATTCCGGTATGGGGAACGCTTTTGCGAGGAGGCGGACTTCTTCGCGTATACGAGCTTTGAGAGCCGCATCGTTCTTGTTCCTCAGAGTTTCAATCATGAGTTCGGCGACGCGGCCGCATTCCTTCTCCGTGAACTTGCGCGTGGTTATCGCAGGCGTACCGAAGCGAATGCCGGACGGGTCCATCGGCGAGCGCGTATCGTCGGCGATCGTGTTTTTGTTCAACGTAATACCTACCTCATCCAGAACCGTTTCCGCTTCCTTTCCAGAAATACCTAAGGAGCCGAATACGTCGGCAAGAATCAAATGGTTTGAAGTCCCCCCGCCGATCATGCGTATATTTTCGCGCGCGAACACTGCTTCCATCGCTTTCGCGTTTTTGAGTATTTGATCCGCGTATTTTTCAAAAGAAGGATGCAGAGCTTCGCCGAACGCGACCGCCTTCGCGGCGACCTGAGACATGTGGGGCCCGCCTTGAAAACCGGGGAATACCGCCTTATCCATTTTTTTCGCTATCTCTTCACTTTCGCGAGTAAGTATCATGCCTCCCCGGGGACCACGCAGGGTCTTATGGGTCGTCGTCGTCATGACATCGAAACCGTGGGCAAAAGGATTTTTTACGGCTTTGCCGGCAATAAGGCCGGCGATATGGGCGGCATCCATGACTGACACTGCACCGACTTCGCGGGCGATTGAGACGATGGCGTCGTAATCGAGTTCCCGCGAGTACGCCGAGTATCCGGCAAGGAGAATTTTCGGCTTCTCTTTTTTCGCGACCTCGCGCATTTCGTCGTAGTCTATTTCACCTGTCGCGGTATCTTTCATCTTGTAGCGGACGAAGCGGAATATTTTTGTGAGGTAGGTGACCGGATGCCCGTGCGTTAAATGGCCGCCATGGGAAAGATCCATGCCTAGTACCGTGTCGCCCGGCTGGAGAAGCGCGAAATACATCGCGACGTTTGCCGGAGCGCCGGAGAGAGGCTGCACGTTGGCATACGCGCAATTAAAAAGGTTTTTGGCCCGGTCGCGGGCGATGTTTTCAACGACATCCGTATATATCTGCCCACCGTAATAGCGGGCCCCCGGGTATCCTTCCGAATATTTGTTCGTGAGAACCGACCCCATCGCCTCGCGTACCGCGAGAGAAACATAGTTCTCCGACGGAATGAGCTCGAGTCCCTCTTCCTCGCGTTTTTCCTCGCCGCGTATGGCCTCCGCTATTTCTCCGTCTTGATTTTCAATGAACGGATAATTCATCTTAAGCGTACTGTTTTTCGAATGGCGGAATAAATGAGGTCATGAATCTTTTCTCTCGGCAGAATACCATTTTTGCCTTCGCATTCAATTTTTTTCCATTGCGGGCTTGCCGCTATCATCTTCAGGGCGCTTTCCTGTGCAGCTGAAAGATATGCGGGATCCGCTTCGACGGTGTCCTTCCTCCCCTTCGCATAGCGCTTCTTGCGAGTTGAATCTTTTTGCTTTAAAAGTTTGAGAACGCTTTGCAACGGCAGATGCAGATAAATAATCAGGTCCGGCCGGGGAAGACCGAACACCGTGTACTCCATAGTATCGAGCCATTTGAGGAAATATTTTCGCTTTTTCGGATCTTTTATTTTGCCCGCCTGGTGCAATTGATTGGCGGAGACATACCGGTCGAGGACTATCGTATATCCTTTCCGAAGCCACTTTTCTATCTTCGGCTTCGATTCGAACCGATCAGCAGCATACATGACCGAAGCGACAAAGGGATCCATATGCAGAAAATCGCCGTACTGGCCGGTAAGCATGGCGCCGATGAAATGTCCGAAGAAATTATCGTAGTATTGCGGAAAATCGAGCGTCTTTACCTTCACGCCTTCGCGCTTGAGACGGGCGACCAGAAGCTTGGTCTGAGTCGCTTTCCCGACGCCGTCCGTGCCGTCTATAACGATGAGTTTTCCTCTTTTTGCCATGCGCTGCCCTGCCGCTATACTATACCTTCATGCGCCAATATCTCGATCTTTTGCAAAAAGTCATGGATGAAGGAGCCGATAAAGAAACCCGGAACGGCAAAACGCGTGCGCTTTTTGGGCTACAGATGCGCTTCGCTATGGCCGACGGATTCCCCGCGATGACCACGAAAAAACTCGGCTTTCAGTCGATGAGAAGCGAATTGTTGTGGTTTATCGAAGGCTCCTCGGACAACAACCGCTTGAAAGAATTGAACGGCACCGAACGCACTATCTGGTCCGATAATGCCGAAGCGCCGTACTGGACCCCCAAAGCTAAATTTCCGGGTGATTTGGGAAGAGTATACGGCGTGCAGTGGCGAAAATGGCAAAAGCCCGACGGTACGACCGTAGACCAGCTGGGAAACGTCATTGAAGAAATAAAAAAAGATCCGAACAGCCGCCGGCTCATCGTTTCGGCCTGGAACCCCGGCGAGCTCGACCAGATGGCATTGCCGCCCTGCCATATGTTTTTTCAATTTTTCGTCGCGGACAAAAAGTTGTCTTTATTCATGCACCAGCGCTCGGCCGACATGTTTTTGGGCGTGCCGTTCAACATCGCATCGTATTCCCTTCTGCTCCACATGGTGGCGCAGGTGACGGGTCTTACGCCCTACGAATTCGTGCACTCTCTAGGCGATGCGCATATCTACCACGATCATTTCGACGCCGTAAAAGAGCAGCTTTCCCGCAGCCCACTCCCTCTACCGACTCTCAAATTGAATCCTGCCGTCAAAAGTATCGACGATTTCAAGATGGAGGACATACAATTCGAAAATTATCAGTCTCATCCGGCCATACTCGCCAAAATGGCGGTATAGAAGTTTAAAAATTTTGACAGCATGGCGCTCTCAGACAAACGCATACTTGAAGAGATGAAAAAGGGGTCGGTAATCATCGAGCCTTTTGACCGAAAAAATCTCGCGACTTCGAGTTACGACGTCACCTTGGGGGAATGGTACTTCAAAGAACAGCCGCCTGCGGGTCATAAGAAGATTTACAATGTCTACAGCAAGAACGATACGGAAATAGTGTGGGACACGACTCCTCGCAGGGCAAAAACAGCGGCGGAAGCGCTGAAGAATTTCAATTTTCCCTTCGACGGCATCCGGCCGGACGATAAAGTGATTCTCATGGAGCCGGGAGAGACCATCCTTGCCCACACGGAAGAGTTCATCGGCGGCAGGGACACCGTAACGACGATGATGAAAGCGCGCTCATCCATGGGACGCAATTTCATAAACGTGTGCAAATGCGCGGGATGGGGGGATGTGGGGTACACCAACCGATGGGTCATGGAAATATCCAACGCTTCGCAACATTACATCATTCCCTTGGTGGTAGGGCGCCGCATAGCGCAGATAGTCTTTTTCGAGACGGGGCCAATTCTCGCGGGAAGCTATATAGAAAACGGCAAGTACCAGTCGACCGCGGACGTGGCGAAGCTGAAGAAGCTGTGGAAGCCGGAGACGATGCTGCCGAAACTCTGGGCCGACCGTGACATCAAGAAAAAGCAGCCGTGGCATAAGAAAAAATGAGCGCCCGCGTGAGCGCCATTGCGGCGATTTCTTCCCGCGACCGTGGTCTGGGAAAAGACAATGATCTTCTCTGGAAAATTCCGGAAGATCTGAAGCGCTTCAGAGAATTAACGACGGGTCATCCCATTATCGCGGGAAGAAAAAATTTCGAATCCATCGGAAGGCCGCTTCCTGAAAGAACCAATATCATAGTGACGCGGGACGAAAAATATGCGAAAGAAGGGATACTTATCGCGCACTCGGTAGAAGAAGCGATCGAAAAAGCGAAAGCGCTCGACAACGAAGAAATATTCGTGATAGGGGGCGGAGAAATATACCGGGCGGCACTCCCGTATACCGACCGCTTGTACCTGACCGTCATCGAAGGAGAAAAGGAGGCTGACGTATTTTTCCCGGATTACGCCGAATTCAAAAATGTACTTTCACAAGAACGCAAGGAATCGGACGGCATCAAATACGAAAATATCACTCTTGAACGCTAGCGAACTCTTTTCTTCTTCCATCCCTCTTTCCAAGGTACGCTCCGGAGGAACGGCGCGAATATATCTTTTTCCATATCTACTCCTAAATCATTGTCCCGTGCAAAATTTTTGCTTTGCGCAAGATGAGGATCGGTAACGTACGGAACGCCGCGCAGGCGGACGATCGGCGTTTGCTCATTCGCTTCTCCCATAACTAATACTGCGGCGGCAGCGATTGAATCGGCCACATTCACCTGGCTTCCTCCCGAGAATGCGCCCAGCAAATCTTTCCTGTTGCGCCCGTCATGGAGAGGAGAAAAGCCCGCCCACCCTATTGCAAATCCGGTAACGCCCTGCCTCAGAGGCTGGCTTCGCGAATCAGTTATAACGACAGCGAGGTTCTCGCGTGCATATTTTTTTTTAAACCATGCTAAAAGTACTTCCGCCGCATTATTGGGGTTTTCGGGCCATAAAAC
>JAFAQP010000043.1 GCA_019246385.1 Patescibacteria group bacterium
ACGCCTTGAAAAGCGAGGATGCCGAGCTTCCGGGCATGATAACTGCGGTTTCCATGGCGGTCTCCGGCTCTGACGCCAGCGCCCGGGCAGATTCCCAGGAGGTGGCTGAGCGGACGCTTCGCGCTCTGACGACCGGACTTCCGGAAAATATGGGCGGCGTGGTCTTTCTCTCTGATGCGCAGAACCCCGAAGAGGGAACCGCGAATCTGAACGCACTTGCTCGACTTGAACCGCTTCCGTGGCCCATAGCGTTTTGTTTTGCGCGCGCGCTTCTTGAGCCCGTTCTTGCGGCATGGAAGGGAGCGGATGAGAATTTCGCTGACGCTCAGGCGGTATTGAATCAAAGACTTGCGCTTCTCTCTCGTGCGGATGCGGCAGGGTACTCGACGGCGCTTGAAGACTTCTAAAACCATTTTTTAAGAGCTTTTGGGTTCTCACGCCACCTGGCGGGCATTTTTTCTTTCCAAAAATGGAAAGCGCATGAAACGTGCTTTGGCGAGCCATTTGACAGAAGGAATATTTCTGATGTTTCCGATCCTTACGCCCTTATCCACACCGATTTCTTCATGCACGCCGAGGAGGAAAGGAGTACAATAGCTTTCCCAATGGTTTTTCCCTTAAAAAGAAATTTTTATCCGCTTTACGCATCTCGTTGCATCTAAAAAACTCCGCGAAGAACATGACAACGCTCTCGAAGATCAAAAAAAGAAACGGCGCGATAGTCGATTTCAATGAAGAAAAAATAGTGGCGGCCGTAGGGAGAGCGTTTTTCGAGGTTTTGAATGACATGCATGCAGAGGACGCTTCCGCCATAGGCTCCCTGGTGGGAAGCGCCGTTAAATTGCGCTATTCCGGCACTGCACAGATTCCTTCGGTCGAGGAAATACAGGATCTGGTCGAACACGCGCTTATGGAACGGGGATATTACGACGTCGCGAAAGCGTACATCATCTATCGGTACGAGCATACGAAGATCCGTGAAGAGGAAAAGGAAGTCATCGCCAAAAAGATCGTCGAGCGCGAGCTCCTCATCGTGAACAAGAGCGGCGCGCGGGAGATATTCTCCTTGGAGAAGTTGCGAAAAACACTGGCGATGAGCATTCTTCCCGAGAACGCATCATCGATAGACGTGGAAGGTGTTCTCGCGCAAGTGCAGCGCGAAGTGTACGACGGCATCGCAACGGCGGAGATTGAGCGCACCCTAATCATGGTCGTGCGTTCGATGATTGAGCGCGATCCCGCATATAACCAACTTGCGGCTCAACTCACTTTGAATTCTCTGTATCGCGAAGCGTTTGATAATGATGCCGTTTCCATCGCGGGAGCCGATTTCGATCCTCTGTATCGGGATTCTTTCGTCAAGAACGTAAAGCGCGGCGTCGAATTGAAACTCTTGGATGAGCGCATCCTTTCGTTCGATCTCTCTAAGATCGCTGCGGCCTTGCGGCCCGAACGCGACCGCTTGTTTAAATATATCGGGGTCGCCACTTTGTATGACCGTTATTTCATCAGCGATCGGGCGACCAATCGCAAACTTGAGACTCCGCAGATGTTATATATGCGCGTCGCGATGGGCATCGCTTTGAATGAAAAGGAAAATCGCGAAGCATGGGCATACGCTTCTACGAGATGCTCTCGACCATGCGCTTCGTTCCGTCAACGCCCACGTTGTTCCATGCAGGCATGCCGCGTGCCCAGCTTTCTTCCTGTTATCTGAATACCGTTGAAGACGATCTTGATCATATCTTCAAGGTATACGGCGACAATGCGCAGATGTCCAAATGGGCCGGAGGTATCGGCACCGACTGGACGAATCTGAGAGCGACGGGTGCCCTTATCAAGAAGGCGGGTATTACCTCCCAGGGCATCATCCCTTTCTTAAAGATAGCGAACGACGTTACGGTCGCCATAAACCGCTCAGGACGGCGGCGTGGCGCAACAGCGGTCTACCTTGAAACCTGGCACTATGACATTGAAGACTTCCTTGAACTCAGGAAAAACACGGGGGATGAGCGCCGTCGCACGCACGATATGAATACAGCGAACTGGATACCCGACCTTTTCATGAAGCGGGTTAGGGAAGACGGCATGTGGACCCTTTTCTCGCCGGATGAAACGCCCGATCTCCACCACCTATATGGAAAGAAATTCGAAGAAGCATACATCGCGTATGAACGTGCCGCGGAAGAAGGGAAGATAGAGCTTTTCAAAAAAGTGAAAGCGGCAGATCTGTGGAAGAAGATGCTCGCCATGCTCTATGAGACCGGCCATCCATGGATGACCTGGAAAGATCCCAGCAATATCCGCTCGCCTCAGGATCATGCGGGTATAATTCACAATTCGAATCTCTGCACCGAGATAACCCTGAACAACTCTAAAGACGAGACCGCGGTCTGCAATCTCGGGTGGATAAATTTCGCCGTACACGTGACGGGCGGAGCTTTCGACAAGGAGAAGGCGAAAGAAACGGTGACCGTTGGCATGCGAATGCTCGACAATGTCATCGATCTCAATTTCTATCCGACCATCGAAGGGAGGAATGCCAATATGCGCCACCGGCCGGTTGGTTTGGGCGTTGGCGGAATCCAGGACGCCCTCTACCAGATGGAAATACATTTTGGAAGCGAGGCATGCGTGAAATTCGCGGATGAGAGCATGGAAGTGGTTTCGTATTACTCGATACTCGCTTCGACAGACCTTGCTCGCGAGCGCGGTGCGTACGAATCCTTCAAAGGATCGAAATGGGATCGCGGCCTTCTTCCTGTCGATACTATCGCGCTTTTGGAAAGCGAACGCGGAGAGTCGATAGACGTGTCGCGCGAGGAACGTCTCGATTGGAGCGTAGTGCGTCAGGCGATCAAAAAATACGGCATGCGCAACTCGAATTGCATGGCGATCGCTCCCACCGCTTCCACGTCGAATATCGTTTCCGTAGTCCCTTCGGTTGAGCCGGTCTATAAGAATATCTACGTCGAATCCAATATCAGCGGAGACTTCACGGTCGTGAATCCGTATCTTGTCGAAGACCTGAAAAAATTAAATCTCTGGAACGAAGCAATGCTGAACGAGCTTAAGTATGAAGACGGTTCTATTTCCCGTATCGCCGGCATTCCCCAGCATTTGCGGGACAAATACAAGGAAACGTTCGAGATAGATATGCGATGGATCATTAAGGCGGCAGCGTACCGGGGTAAGTGGATAGACCAGTCGCAATCCCTGAATATTTTCTTCCGCGGTTCTTCGGGCAGGGAAATATCGGAGATCTACTTCTATGCCTGGGCCATGGGATTGAAGACCACCTATTACCTGCGATCTTTGGCGGCGACCCAGGTCGAAAAATCCACCGTATCTACGGCGGAATTCGGTTCGACTCACATACGCGACCGCGAAGATACCGTTACTGACCCTGTCGCGATGAGCACTTCTCCCCAAACCGCCCCGGTTGTGGCCCCGCAAGCGCGCGTGGCGTCTCCCATAATGGTCGCCGTACCGGCAATGGTTGCCTCTTCTACTCCCACGGGCTCATCCGGCGCGCGCAGCGTTGCAGGTTCCGAAGCGGCCCTTCAGAGCGGTAAAAGCGCTCCCGCGCGCACGTATGTTCTTCACAAAAATCCTGAAGTGACGTGTGAATCCTGCCAATGAATTAAAAACTAATTAATCCTATGGCAATTCAGAAAAATGCTAAGCCGGTCGATGTCAATCAGCGCCGTATCATAAACGGAGCCGAAGCCGACGTCATTCAGCTCTATCCTATGCAGCACAAATTCGCATGGGAGTACTATAACCGCGCGAACGCGAATCACTGGCTGCCGACCGAAATATCGATGCAGCTCGATATCGAGCAATGGAAAAACCCTTCGGCGCTTTCGCCGGACGAGCGCCACGCGTTTGAAACGGTTTTGGGTTTCTTTACGACTGCCGACTCGATCGCCGCGAACAACATCGTCATCGGCTTCTATAAGCACGTCACTTCGCCTGAAGTGCGCATGTACCTTTTGCGCCAGGCCTATGAGGAGGCGATCCACACGCATTCCTATCAATACATCGTCGAGTCGCTGGGAATGGATGAATCGAAGATATTCAATATGTATCGCGAAGTCGATGCGCTCTACAATAAGGATTCGTTCATCCTTTCCTTCAACGAAGGCGTATTCGACAGTAATTTCAAAACCGGCACCTTCGAAGCGAATCAGAAGTTCCTCGAGAACTGGGTGGTCTTTTCCCTCATCCTTGAGGGAATATTCTTCTACTCGTCTTTTGCGGTCATGTTCGGCTTCCAGCGCCAGCATAAGCTCACCGGGTCTGCCGAGCAGAT
>JAFAQP010000038.1 GCA_019246385.1 Patescibacteria group bacterium
TGAACATCTTGCATATTTTCTTGTCTTCCGGATCCCGGTGCCATTGTTGGGAATTCCGTGCCTCTGCGCCATCTTCGGGAACACTTAACCCAAGCATGTAGTAATAGAACTTTCCCCATTGTTCTAAATACGTATCCACGATAGCAAGCACTTCGGGACGAAGGGACAGTTCAACAAAGGGATTATCAAATGAAAAAACCGGATAGGGATCCCAGTACTCGAGAATGAACGGTTTCTTTGAGCGGGATTTCGCCGCTCCTTCTAGTGAAGCAGCATATCCCAGTAACCGCTGAAAATCGGCAGGAGAAAATAGTTCCTCAAATGTGGCCCGTGCTATGCCATTTTTCCTCAGGTCCCCCACTATGCGTTCCGCAGTCAAAGAAAGATGCGGAGGATTTGCGTTATAACGCGCTATACCTTCTCGGTTAAGAAAGTTCCTGACCGGATCGCTCATGGAAAGCCGGCGAAACGGGAGCAAGAGCGTGTCAGCAGTAGCCGAAAGAAGTTTGCCCGCACTCATACCGTGACTATAGCAAACGGTTCCTTATGCGGCAGGAAGAGAATTTCCGCTCACTCCACGCGCCTCAAGCACCAGCTCAGCAAACTCCCTGATCGCACCGTCCCCTCCTCTTGCGTATGTAACGATATCCGCAAGGTCTTTAATTATTTTTTGTGCGTTCGCCGGCGCAACCTTGAGTCCTGCATGCTGCATTGCCTCAAGATCGGTCCTGTCGTCACCCATGTATGCGCACTCGTCCCATGAAACATGTTGAGCGTGAAGCCACGTTTCAAGCGCCCCCACTTTTCCTTTATCAAGCAGATCGGTAAAGCGCTCGATCGGTTCCCATAGACCCTTCTTTACCGAAGGCAGAGTGTTCAATTTTTCAACAATGCTGTTGAGTGGCTCTCCTTCACCAGAGGCGAAAGTAACTTTGATGCCGATGGCGCGCAAAAAAGAAATGCCTTGTCCATCAATAAGACTCCTTGTTTTCATAACAATGGCCTCGCCGCTTTTTGTAACACCCCGGGTTTCCTGACCCGTAAAGAAAACACCGTCGCCATCGAGAACCAGAGCTTTGAAGCCGCAGAGCTTTTTTCTGATTATTTTTTTCATATGTTCTAGCTTAGTTAAGCATGTCTAATACTGCTTCTCCCATTCGTTTCCCTGCCATGCCATCTATCTTATACAAAAGCTTTGCTTTCAAAAGGTTGAGTTCCTTGCGCTTGTAGTCCGGATTGAATAAAAAGCCATTTAACTCTGCTTGCAGTTCATCATAATTACGCACCAATGGGGCCGCTCCCGTCACAAGGACATTCCTGTAATGCTCGCGTTCATATATATAGGCGATCGACCTCCTATATGGCAGTTTCCGGTTTCCATCAAAACCGATAAGGATCGAGGACTTATCGAGAGCTGCGGCATCAAGCGTAAGGGTGGAGTCGACGTTAATGACAACGTCACTATGATAAATGGAGTTTGCAAGATGCAGTATGTCAGCGTCACCGAAAGTCCAGCGATTCGTATCGGCAACGCCGGCATCGATCCCGAACTCCCCTTCTTTCCCAAAATAGATACCCGGCCTATCAAAGACAATATGCTCTCCGGCGAGCCCTTCGCTTGAATCTTGGTACTTAGGATGGAAACGGGCCAGTATTTGAAGAGGTTTTACGAACGCTTGCGAAGCGATCCGTCGGTCAAGTTCCGTAAGAATAGCCCGCGTGTCAGGCGATTTCCAATCTCCCGGTAATCCATAGAGAACAATGCGGCGCGCTGGGTCGAGCCCCAGACGCGTACAAAATACCTCGCGCGGCTCATATATAGAGGCATTCGTATAGATATCGAATTGGGGAAAGCCCGTCACGGTGACCTGTTGCGCGCTATAGTCTCCCGGCGATATCGCTTCATTCCGGTTGCATTCGTTATAGACCAGGATGCGGTCCGCTTTGACACGGGTAAATGCTTTCGTGGTAAGAACGTCCCAGCTTTTCGCGATGGTTACCGTCTTTATGCCGCGCCTTTTAGCGGTCCGTAACAATCTTGTGTCCTCTGACGAGAACATGTTGGCGGCAAATAAAAGATCCGGCTTATACGTATCAAAGAGCGCATCTGCATATGAGGCACCAAAAGAGAAATAAACGGATCGTAGGAATTCTCGCCAGATCTTTACGTGGCCGAGCGCGCCTGCGACACTCCCGAGAAAGAATAGGAACCATTTTCCAGCATTCCGGTATTCCCGCACGCGGCGCACGCTGCCGGCCCGTGTGGGAAGCGTGTTCCAGCTTAAGTAATACCAAAATGTTTCCCACTTCGAAGCCGCATTAGGAAGAAGCGCAATAAGAACCTCTTCGCTGCCGTATTCTTTTTCATAATGCGCCAATCTATCTTTGCCGCGGATGAGGAGCACGAGACGGTGTCCGCTTTCCTTTAACGTAGAGAACACGTCCGTACGCAAAATGACCCGCTCCGTATCACCGTCGAATATCGAAATGAAGATCGTTTTCATGACCCGGAGGCAAGCTTTCCTTCATATGGCTTGATCGTAAAATTCGGGGGAATGCCGTATGCAATGGAATTGTCCGGTACATCACGGCCACAAAATGAGAGCGCGCCGATAACTACATTGTTCCCTATCCGTATGCTTCCTAAAAGCTTCGCACCGGTGCCGATGATCACATTATCGCCTATCACAGGCATTTTCTTATCATGCATCCATTTGGTTCCGACCGTAACGCCATTAAATATGGTCGCGCGGCTTCCGATGACGGCTTTAGTGCCTATCACTATGTCCGGCAAATGCGGAATATAGAGGCCGGGCCCGATAGATGCGGCCGGAGAAATATCATTTGAAAAGCGGTACCGACGCTGGGCGCTCAAAAAGCGTGAGAGTCGCCAGTGACCTCTTTCATACAATAGGCGGTTCACTCGATACCAGAATACGCACATAAAAGAAGGATTGTAGAATGAAGCCACAATAACTGCCCGTACTATAGAGAAAAATCCAACGTTTCCAGCGCCGATGAGAGAGTTCGCTTCGAGGTCGGCTACTAATGTACTTGTGAAGGACATTGCGGCCACTATACGATAATTCCTACCTCGCCCGAAAGGTGGATACTGCCTCTCGAATGAGGGCAAAATCTTTCCGATCTGGCAATATGCGAAGCGATATCTTGAGCGGGAATACCGGGTCGCGCCTTGCGTACCATAAAGAAAACGCATCGGTGGCGGCAGAATTGAGGATGTACCAGAGCACGAAGCCAGCAAGCCCGAAAGATAGGAGCAAAAAAGGCAAAAGTATCATAAGGCCTATACTCGGAAGCGCACTTGCAATAAAGAACTCTCTCTGGCGCTTATGCGCGTAAAACCACTCGGTAAGCATTATGCCGATACCGTTCACTGGCAATGCAATGAACAAGAAGCCAAAGAGGGGGATTACAGGACTATATTTCGCCGCAATCCATGGAATAAGGAGTGCGATCGCAAACCATGCGCATGCTCCGATGGCGACCTGAGCAAAAACGCTGTAGCGCATGCCTCGCATAAGCCATTCCCCCACACGCTCGCGTTCTTGGGTCATTCGGGGTAGCAATGACCGATATACGTACTGAAATGGAACAAGCGCACTCACTTGCGACATGAGAAGCAGGGCAAGCGAAATGATCCCGACCTCAGAGATACTTAGAAAATACCCGGTGATCCAGGGCCACAAGGCGTTCGTGAGCGCCGCAACATAATCTTCAGCGAGCGCCCACTTTCCTCTTCCGAAAAAGGCTCGTGAAAAATTATATGTGGGGCGAGCACCCATCGTGCGCGGCTTAAGCACATGAAAAAAAGACGGCGCATACATGACGACGGGAATTAATTGGGAGAGCGTGTATGCCGCAACGAGGCCCCATAATCCCCAGTTGAGAAATGCGACGAAAAGCCCTATCCCGAGAAGATAGAGTATCGTTGTTGCATTCTTGAGCAGCTGCGCCGCAAAAGGATGCAAATACGCTTGGAAATAGATCTGATAAGGCTGTCGCAGGCCTGTTGCGAGAACGGTAAGAGAAAGTACATACAGGTATAACGTTAATGCGATACCTGAAAGGCGGCTGATGATCGGAGCAGCGATACAAAGCGCAAGCGCTGCAATGAGGCAAGTAAAGAGAAAAAATCGCGTTACTCGAGAAAGAAGGAAGCGTGCATTTTCAGGCCGCTCTTCTCCCAATTCACGAACGATATCAGCAGTGAACATGCCGGTGACGCCCGTTAAACCAAGTAGTCCTACTGCCGTCATGGCAGAAAGAAGAAGGCGCCACAGACCGTAGTCATACGGGACCAGATTGTGGAGAATCAAGAGCGTTGAGAGAACGGAAAGAGCATTCAGCAGGATATTGCCAAAGGCCGTTATCGAAATACCGCGTACGGCCTGTCCGAACATGTTCGTCTTTTCAACCATAATTCTCTAGTGCGCGCCTTGCTCTCGCTTCCCATGTGCGGCCTTGCACTTGAGCGCTGCCGCGGGCTGCAGCATTTTCTTTACTGCGAGGGTCAGTGGCTATTTCGAGCACTGTCTTCAGGAACTCGCCCTTGCTTCCTGGAGTGATATAAAAAGCAGCATCACCCATAGCTTCGCGAAAAGAAGGTGTATCGCTCGCAATGATAGGCTTTCCCGCTGCCATATACTCAAAGAGTTTCATGGGAGAGGTTTCTTTTGAAAGAAAGTGGTCGATCTTTGGTGGCACGTAGGCAAGAATATCTGCGGCCGCACAATATTCGGGAATTAGCGAGGCCTCGACGTACGGAATGGCGCGTATTCTGCCCGAAACTTTTTTTTCTGAAGCGAAATCTTCTGCATACGCGATCTCACTTTTCGTGCCACCAACCAACAAGAGCGCCACGTATGGGGGTAGATCAGCCAAGGCGTCAATGAGGAACGCGACCCCTTTATCGCTCTCCATGGGGCGAAAGCGTCCTATATAGGCAATAACGAACATCCCATTGAGCGTTAATCTTTCACGCACGTTTGTACCGGATGCGTTCGAAAATAGCGCCGCGTCAACCGCGTTCCCTAATACCAGGCTGTCTTTCATGGCATACGCTTCTTTTTTGAACTCGTTTTGAAGCTCCTGGGTGACAAAAATAACTCGGTCTGCCCCCTGTACTGCCCGCGCCGTTACCCAGCCGCTGGCTTTTCCATGCACCTCCAAAAGGACACGGAACGAAAAGAAGGGCTTTACTAAACTTGCGTAGGCTGCCAAAGAAAGGTCGTTGGTAAATAAGATAATGTTTTCCGAGCGAAACGCGGAGTACATCGCGAACCAAAGTACGTAAAAGAGAGAACGTAAATGTAAGAATTTAATAACACTGTGAAGCTTGCCAAAAGGAGCAG
>JAFAQP010000065.1 GCA_019246385.1 Patescibacteria group bacterium
GAAACCTCTCTTATACAAACGATAGGAAGGGCCGCGAGGAATGTGCGCGGCCGGGTTATCCTGTACGCCGATCAGATGACCGGCTCCTTGACGAATGCTATCCGGGAGACGAACCGTCGCCGCGCGATACAAATCGCCTATAACGAAGAGCACGGCATCACTCCGCAGACGATCCAGAAAAGCATCAAGGATATAACTGATACTCTGAAAAAAGAAGAAGCGAATGCCGTGGAGACGCTTTTGGCCATAGACATGGCGCGCGCCGATACGCCTAAGGCCCTGAGAACGATCATTCAAGGGAAACGCGAGCAGATGTCGGACGCAGTCGAGGAGCTCGATTTTGAGACCGCGGCGATACTTCGCGACGAGATAAAACGTCTCGAAGAAAAATTACCGCTGCCGCCGAAGCGACGGGGCAGGCCGAATGTTAAGCGGGTTTATCTGGACGAAGATTGAGCTGCTCCGGTGCTACCAGGGTCCGCTTTAAAATTTTCTCTGCTATCAGGCAACCTATTAATACTCGTGCCTGAAGTTTTCTCAGATATTGTTCTTTCTCTCGCCTCATGAAGCGAAGCAATGCTTCCGCTGCGCAGATCGCCAGGCAAAATGTACGACGGCCGCCGTCTTTCCATTCAGTAACTATAGAGAGAGTTTCTTTCGTACGCAACTTTTGCTATACTGTAAGGGTATCCCGCGGCGCGGGAATATTTGCGTATGGCACAAAAATCGAAAAAGGATCCCGAGCACGAATCCGCGCTCGGCGAAGAAAAGATCGCTATAAAAGGAGCCAAAACCCACAACCTGAAGAATGTTTCCGTAGAGATACCGCGCAACAAAATGGTCGTTTTTACAGGGCTTTCCGGCTCCGGAAAGTCCTCACTTGCTTTCGATACCATTTTCGCCGAAGGTCAGCGGCGCTATGTCGAGTCTCTTTCCGCGTACGCGCGCCAATTCTTAAATCAGATGTCGAAACCCGATGTCGAAGAAATAACGGGCCTTTCTCCCGCCATATCGATAGACCAGAAATCCCGCTCCAATAATCCGCGTTCAACGGTCGCCACGATCACGGAGATTTACGATTATCTCCGCATCCTGTATGCCCGCGTCGGACAGCCATACTGTCTGAATGATGATGTGCCGATACAGAAGCTTTCCAAAGAAGAGATACTCAAGCTCATATTGCGAACCGTCGAGCAGGTTGATGTAAAAGCGACCGCCAAAAGAATCATGGGGGTGCCGGTCAATGACGCGAAGATTCGCATACTCGCTCCGGTCGTCGTAGGCAGGAAAGGTGAATATTATCAGATGCTCTACGATCTTCTGGGCAAGGGGTACGAAAAAGTGATGATCGACGGCAAGGAATATGCGCTTCGCGAGCGCATTCCTCTTGAAAAAAACAAAGTCCACGATGTCGATGTCCTTATAGACGAGATATTCGTGACGCAATTCGAGAATTCGAAAGCAGAGGCCCGCGAAAGGCTGAGCGAAGCCGTCGAGCTCGCGCTCAAAGAATCGAATGGTCTTATACGGATAATAAATCCTCTTGGAGAAGGCCGGATGCTTTCGGCAAAATTCATTTGTCCCATCGACGGCTCTTCGTTTCCGGAAGTCGAGCCGCGGCTTTTCTCCTTCAATAGTCCCTATGGCGCCTGTCCTGAATGCCATGGCCTCGGGACGGTCGGCTTTTTCAACATGGACACATGTCCCGTATGCGAAGGAAAGCGTCTGCGTCCCGAAGCACTGAGGGTGTTTTTAGGGGGAGACGGTAAGAAATTAGGTCTGAATATCGTCGAACTTACTTCGCTTTCGATAGCGGATGCGAAAGCGTTCATTGAGGGTTTGAAACTCACGAAAAAGCAGGAAGAGATATCGAACGCGGTTCTCAAGGAAATATTGGCGCGCCTGCAGTTCATGCTGAACGTCGGCATTGCGTATCTGACTCTCGATCGGACCGCGAACACCCTTTCCGGCGGAGAAGCACAGCGCATCCGTCTCGCATCTCAACTGGGTTCTGGTCTTGTCGGAGCGTTATATGTCCTCGATGAGCCGACCATAGGTCTTCATCAAAAAGATAATGACCGCCTCATAAAGACGCTTACCGAGCTTCGCGACCTAGGAAACACGATCATCGTCGTCGAGCACGACGAAGACACCATCTTCTCTTCCGATTTTATCGTAGATATAGGACCCGGTGCCGGAGTTCACGGCGGAGACATTGTGGTAGCAGGATGGCTCGACAAGCTGTTGACCGCGAAACGGAACGACTCCAACTCCCTCACGCTCGCATACTTAAGGGGAGAGCGTAAGATCGATGTGCCTGAAGAGCGTCGTACCGAGCAAAAAGGGGCTTTGAAGATCCGGCAGGGGAACGCGTTCAACCTGAAAAATATCGATGCCGACGTGCCTTTGGGCCGTCTCAATATTATTACCGGAGTATCTGGATCAGGAAAGTCCTCATTCATGTACGAGCTTCTTTATAAGAACCTGCGGGCGAGACTTGAGCGCCATTACCGCACCGCGAAGGTGTATAACGCCTCGAGCTTTTCGGGGACCGAATATCTGAGCCGCGTTGTTCTCATAGACCAGTCGCCGATAGGCCGCACGCCGCGCTCGAATCCTGCGACCTATACGGGAGCTTTCACCCACATCCGCGATCTTTTTGCCGCTTCTCCGGAGGCGCGCGCCCGCGGCTGGAAAGCCAATCGTTTCTCTTTCAACGTCAAAGGCGGCCGGTGCGAGGCATGTCAGGGGAACGGAACTGTCGCCGTCGAGATGCATTTCCTCCCGACCGTATATGTGACCTGCGACGTTTGTGACGGAAAGCGCTTCATGCGAGAAACCCTTGAAATCCAATACAAAAAAAGAAACATCTTCGACGTTCTTTCCATGACCATAGAAGAGGGACTGGTCTTTTTCAACGATATTCCTGCAATCTATGATCGGCTGAAAACGCTGGCGGATGTGGGACTCGGATACCTCGAACTCGGGCAATCGGCGACGACGCTTTCGGGCGGCGAAGCGCAGCGCGTAAAAATATCTTCCGAGCTCTACCGTCGACACACCGAAAAGACCATTTATCTTCTCGACGAGCCCACTATCGGCCTCCATTATGAGGATGTCCGCAAACTCATAGAGATATTGCAGGCGCTGGTGGCGCACGGGAACACGGTTGTCGTCATCGAGCACAATATGGACCTCATAAAAAGCGCCGACTACATCATCGATATAGGTCCTGAAGGCGGAGTAGGTGGCGGAAGGATCGTCGCCAAAGGCACGCCGGAAGAGGTGGCCCGTACGAAAGGATCGTATACCGGCGAATACTTGAAGCGGGTACTCAAAACCTGATAGAAAGAAGAAATGGAGCGGAGCGATGTTGACTTTTCGCAGGTCCCGGACGGGCCGGGAATTTACTTTTTCCGGCAGGGAAGCGAGATTCTCTATATCGGAAAGGCCACGTCGCTTCGAGACCGCGTTAAGAGCTATTTCTCCAAGGATCTCGCTGCGATGCGGAGTCCTCTTGTCGCCAAGGTAATTGCGGATTCCTCGCACATCACCTGGGAAGAGACGGATTCCGTATTGGACGCCCTTATTCTTGAGGCGAAACGCATCAAGGAGCATAAGCCGAAAGGCAATACCGACGAAAAGGATGATAAGAGTTTTTCATACGTTGTCGTTACTAAGGAGCGTTTTCCGCGCGTTCTCATTGCTCGCGAGCGCGAGCTATCCAGCCAATTTCCCGCAGACAAGATCGCCCACCTTTTCGGGCCGTTTCCGGCAGGCGGCACCCTGAAAGCGGCGCTGAAGATAATCCGGAAGATATTTCCTTTCTTCGACACCCGATTTCCGATAGACGAGCGGATGAGCGAAGCGAATGCGAAGACCATGCGCTTCAACCAGGTCATTGGGCTGTTTCCCAAAGAGCTAGACGAAAAGGCATATAAAAAAACCATCCGCAATATTGTCCTTCTTTTCGAGGCTAGGAAAAAGACTCTTCTTAAGACGCTTGATCGGGAAATGAAAAAAGCCGCCCGTGAACAAAAATTCGAAGAAGCCGGCGTTC
>JAFAQP010000063.1 GCA_019246385.1 Patescibacteria group bacterium
TGCGTCCCCTGGCTTCCATTCTGCCGGGCAAACCTGCCCGCCATGCTCGCGCACAAATTGCGCGGCCTGTAATTTTCGAGTGAGTTCCTTTGTCGAACGGCCTATCGCGTTGTCGTTTATTTCAGAAGTACGCAAAATGCCGTCCGGATCTATGATAAACGTCCCGCGAAGCGCGAGGCCTTCGTCGTCGGTTTGATCTAACCCGGTTCCTTCTATATAGACACCGAAAGCGCGCGAAAGCCTGCCAGCCGGATCCGAGCCCATTGGAAAATCGATTTTTTGGATGGACGGAGAAGCGTCGTGCCACGCTTTATGGACGAATACCGTATCGGCACTCATGCTTATTACCTCCGCATTCAGGTCAAGACAATCCTGGTAGCATTCGGCCAACTGTTCAAGCTCGGTGGGACAGACGAACGTAAAATCCGCAGGATAGAAAAAAAGTATGAGCCACTTTCCTTTGTAATCCGACAAACGGGCTTTTTTGATCTTTTCCTTTTGGAAATATTCGAATTCGAAATCAGGGACAGGATGTCCCACCTTTACCATGCTTACAAAACCTTCCCGCCTTTCTTCCTCGTATTCCATGAAATATTCCTAAGAGTAAGTAACTATAGTATACCTCGGCGCGGTCGCTTTCAATCATTTCGGGGTATGGCAGGGCGCAAGCCGGCGGTATAGCATGACTAGCATGCAAAAAGTCATCGCGGTAGTTGGCCCGACCGCCGTCGGAAAATCGTTCTTCGGCGTGTGGCTGGCGAAACAGATCGGCGGCGAGATCATTTCGGCAGATTCACGGCAAGTTTACATAGGTCTCGACATCGGAACGGGGAAAATGACTGCGGCGGAGATGAACGGCGTTCCGCATCATCTGCTTAGCGTTGCAGACCCGAAAGACACATATACGGTGGCGGATTTTTTAAAGGCTGGGCGCGCGGCAATAGAAGCAGTCGGCGCGCGCGGGCATTTTCCAATCGTCGTCGGCGGAAGCGGTTTTTATATAGACGCGCTTCTCGGGAAAAGAGAGATCGCCGACGTGCCCCCAAACAAGAAACTTCGCAAAGAATTGGAGAAAGTTTCTCTCGACGCCCTCAATGTCCTGCTTCGCAAGCTCGATCCCGCCCGCGCGGAAACTATAGACGCAAAAAACCGCGTTAGACTCGTGCGGGCGATCGAGATAGCCCGCACGCTCGGCTCAGTACCGAACGTATCAGCTCAGCAATCGTATAGCGTCTTCTGGGTAGGTATACAGCCGTCTCAAAACGAACTGTATGCGAATATTCACGCCCGACTGCTTGCACGCATGAAAGCGGGGATGCTCGAAGAAGCACGACATCTGCATGCGACTGGGCTTTCGTTCGAGCGTATGGAAGAACTGGGGCTTGAATACCGGTTCATGGCCACGCATCTCAAAGGCGAAAATTCCGAAAAAGAAATGCTGACGGAACTTGAGAAGGAGATACGGAAATATGCCAAACGGCAAATGACCTGGTTTAAGCGAAATAAAGAAATCCAATGGTTCACTGCCCCTCACTATCCTGAAATTCTCGCTCAAACAGAAAAATACTTAAACTTAAACGGATGATAGTATATAGGTATGCGAAACTTGCTTATCGCGTTTTTGCTCATACTACTTATCGTCGGAGGAGCTGTGTTATTTCTTCGCAGAGCCAATCAGCCGATTCAGTCTTCGGAATCTGTATCAACATCGAATACCGATAACCAATTTACTTCTACGCTTCCCGTAAATACGGGATCAACTACTTCAACGTCCTCCGCAAATGCCATTTTAAACACGGAACAGGATCCCGCGAAGTTCGTTCTGAACTTTTATACGTGGTATATCCGTTATATAAGCAAAGATCCGAGCGTTACGCTTTCAAGTCAATTTTCCGAACGCATCGCCGAATGGCTCACTCAGGATTTTGCGGCTAATTGGCAAACTATAGCCCAAAATAACGATATGGATCCTTTTCTTTTGTCACAGACAGAAAATGAATCTTGGCTTAACGGCATGCAAGCCAAGACTATAAATGCTTCATCATCTGCTAGCTCTGTAAAAGTCAATTTCGGAGATTACGCAAGCACCTCTTCATACAGCCTCTTGGTACAATTGAACTATTCTAACCACCTGTGGAAGATTTCTAGCATTAGCCATGCCGGTCAATGATCACGGGTGACGGTATACAGTATACGTAGCAGACACTGAATAAGGATTTGGGTATTGTCCCTGATTAAAATCAGAAACCCAATTTGTC
>JAFAQP010000016.1 GCA_019246385.1 Patescibacteria group bacterium
ATATCGGCTTTCATCGAGAGTGCGTCATGAACGCCCGCATCAAAGGTATCGCGTATTTTTTTGTTATCTCGGGTCAGCATGCCGGCGGAAAGATGCCGGGGCTGTACGCAGAGAAGCGTCGCGTGTTCCGAGGTAAGGCAGACGGACTCAGTCCTCGTGTCTCGCAATATCGCGTGCCGCAATCCTGTAGGTTTTGTCCAGGCGAACAGTTCGTATAGGAATTTTCGCAATGCGCCGGCCTTCGTGCCTTCCGAACCGCTGTCCACGACTAGTATTTTTTTAGCGCCTTTTTCTATCGTGAATCGGAGATGGTCCTCTAGCGTGGGGCCGAGTTCTCCGTCGATGAACATACCCCACGGCAAAGGCACTTTTTTCCCGTAAAAGAACGGGAGCGCTTTGCTTGCGCGCAGCATCTCGAAAGGATCGATCTTGTCTTCGCGTCCAATGTATTTTGTTTCGCCGCTTCTCGCGTTCGTGACGGGTATGAAATATCGGATCGGAGAAGCGCCAAGCGCCTGTATATCGAGCGGCTCTTGCTCCTTAAAGACGGCATCTATCAGATAATCGATATCGATAATGCGCCGAAGTCGCTTATACGATATGAATCGGGGCGTCGATAATCGTTCGGTCCAGATGCGCCGCATGGCTTCGTATTGCTCCGGAATTTCAGTTGCGACGTAGAGCACGTTCGCGGCATTGCCAGAGCTGCCTAAGACTATCTCCGGATTCCGGATACCGAGCTTCGCCGTTACGCCGTATAAGAACCCGGCCCCGTGAGCACTCCGCATTCCTCCGCCCGCGCAAACGATAGCCGTTCCCTTCCTCGGCTGGATATACTCCATCGTTTTTTAGTATACAAGCACCGCTTGCTGCTAAAAGAAAAACGCCCATCGAAAAATCGATGGGCGTTTTGAGGACAATGGATCTAGCGAGGTCCTATATCGGAACGGAGTTTTTCCAAATATCGTGCTGCCGCATCCTGGCCTCCGAGGCCGAATGCAAGGCCGACGGCGAGCGATATAGCGATGACGATCCCCTGGAAGAGAGTAGTCACGAGCGTGGTCGCGACCTGAAGCTGCGCTAACGCGGCGAGAATAGTAAATATCCAGATCGCCCATTTCGCGACGGACCCGGCGAGATTCGCCGTTCGAACGCCGGCGGCGCGGGCGGCTCCGGCCACGACGTCTCGGGCAATTTCGGCTACGACGGCGCCGACAATTATCATCAGGACCGCGATAATGACCTGCGGCAGGTATGAAAGCACTACCGTCTCAAGAAATACATTGACCTGCTGGAGGTTCAGTATTTCAAGAGATGCCGTCAAGACCACTATGATGACGAACCATTTCACCAACCCTCCCAGCAAAGCTCCGGAGTTCAAAGTGAAGCCCGCCCGGGTCACAGCATCATTGAGACCCGTTGTTCTCAGGCCCTCGTCGAGCTTTACAGCTTTTATCACCTGTTCGACTATCTTTCCCAATGCCGCTCCGATGAGCCAGCCGAGAATGAAAATTATAATCGCGAGGACAACCTTCGGAAGGAAAAGTATGATTCCCGTGCCGAGGTTATAGAAGGACTGCGTGAGGACGTCAGCCCATGATTGTAGAACCATGATGGTATAAGTACGTACTAAAAATTAATAAATGGAATAATAATCGTGAAAAGAGCCTTTCCCCTTTCCCTGTAATGGTACCATCGGCCCGCTCGGGGAGGGAGCCGCATGTGCATAGCGCCTTCAGGGCGCTTTACCCAAAATAACGCGGTTTTTAAATTCAAAAACGTCGCGCAGCAGGCGGTCATGCGCCTCCACACGCTCGGAAAAGATCTGCGGCTCTAAGATAACGTACCGCAAGGGTAGAGCGGTTATGCGCTCTAATTTCATAACCGCCTTTCCCAGCCGGGGGTTTTGCGACCGCTTTGCGACTATAAGCAAATCGATTGCCGAGCGCTCTTCAAGCGCGAGGACTCCGGTCGCGACAATGAGGGCAACGCCCGAAACGCCCCGAAAAACGGAGAGAAGCGCGCGGTCGTCGGGAAGCGTGGTGTTAAGAAGCGATCGGAGCGGCTCATAAAACTCGTGGCCCTGATTGGCCGAATAAAGTTTCTTTTTTTTGCTACCGCGGAGCGTGAGTATGCCGATCTGCGCGAGGGCGCGCGCGTCACGCTCCGCGACATTTTTCGAGAGGCCGATAGCCGCTGCCGCTTCCGCTGCGGTTTTCCGCGACTCAGGATACAAAAGAAAAGACTTCAGCAATTTGATCCTGGCAGGGGCGGCGAAGATGCGCGATAGCTCCGTGAACATGCCCGGCTATTGTACCCATATTCAAAAGCTCCGCAATGCAGAGCTTTTGAAAGGCAACACTGAAAAATCTACCAGAGGCTTATCCGAGTTCGACTTTTCCGCCCGCTTCTTCTATTTTCTTTTTGAGTTCGTCGGCGGCGCCTTTGTCGACGTTCTCCTTCAGAACCGAAGGAGCCGCGTCCACGAGATCCTTCGCCTCCTTGAGGCCGAGACCAAGGGCTTCTTTTACGACTTTGATGACGGCGATTTTCTGCGCTCCCGCGTCTGCAAGTTTTACGGTGAATGTGGATTTCTCCTCCACCGGTTCTCCTGCCGCGGCAGGACCAGCAGCGGCAACCGCTGTCGCCGATACGCCGAAATGCGACTCGAACACTTTGACGAGTTCATTCAGGTCCATGACGCTCATCTTCTCTATCTCGGAAACGATTCCTTTGAATTTTTCAGGCACTGCGTGGGCAGGCGCTTCCGCTTTCGGAGTCTCTCCTGCTTGTGTATCGTCTGCCATAGTTATGATTGTTTTGATTTCGCCACCTCGCCGAGCGCTATTGCGAAGCGCTGGATGGGCGAATTGATAATGTTCACGAACATGCCGCGCAAGACCGGCATCGGCGGAATGGTCGCGACTGCGACCATTTCTTCCCGCGAGAGGAAGCGGCCCTCTATCGCTCCGCCCAAAAAGACCAGCTTATCCTTGAACTTCTTAACGAAGGCCTGGAGAGCGCGCGCCGGCGCGGTTACATCCTCGCCTGCGGCGAGATAGGCCAGGGCCACTTCTCCGGGCAATGCCGGCATGGCACCCGCGTATCCTTTTTCCGAAAGCGCTTTCTCCAATAAGGTTTTCTTGACGACCGTATACCTAACGCTTTCCTTCCGCAAAGCGGCGCGTAATTCTCCTATTTCGGCGACCGTTATGCCCTTAAATCCGACATAGACTGACGAGGCCGTCTGCTCAAGAGCGTTCCGTATCGCGGAGAGTATTTCCTTTTTTTTGTCTTTTGTAAGAGCCATGAAATAAAAATAACCCGTTTTATTGGCACGGGCTGGTCACAAAGATCGACCTCTTTGACTTCGGCAGGATTTACGAGCCTATTGGCTCACCTGCTGTCTCCAGTCGTGCTTCGCACAGCGTATCACGCATGCTGTACCGAAATCAAGACGAGAAAACCGAACATGATGATGACAGTGAATCCGAGAAGGAACCTGAAGAATTCCGGTGTGAAGAGTTTCTTCATAGGAAAAGGGAAAAAATTCTTTGCTCCCAGCGCTCCTTGGGAAAAGAACGCATGTTTTCTTTTCCTGCACCTCGCACGGCAATGGATATTTTTTTCATACTTATTGCTGCGTCCGAGTCTGTTCGATGGGAAGCGACGATATTTCCTGATTGATTTCCGCAACGGCCGCTGCATCGTTGTTCGTCCGCGCCCGGGAAAGTGCCTTATTGAACGCAGCCTCCGCGTCCGCATAGTCGGCTTTGTCGCGGTAATAGAGCCCGAGCGTTTCATACGGCACCGAACTCGTGGCAAATTTCGCGCCCGCAGTATTCAGCGTAGCGACTGCAAGGGTCGTGTTTTGCTTATACGAATACTGGTACAGCTGATAGAGGTTCATATATGCTTCAAGACTTTTCGGGTCGACCTGTATCGCCTGCTTGAAATACGATTCCGCAGTTCCGTACTGATGAAGGTCGAACTGATACAGTTTCCCCAAGTTCATGTACGCAAGCGGATTGCGGGGAGTCGCTTTCGTAAGGAACTGCCAGATGAGACGCGCGCCGGTAAAATCGTCCGCCTCATGGAAGTAAATAGCGAGATTGTACCAATCAGCGCTTACGTTCGGATTCTTTTTGAGCCGCGCCGACGTGTCTGCAATGTCTTTTGCGAGGACTACGCGCGCATCCGCAGGAACTGAAGCGGCAAAGACCGGCTTGCGGTCGAGATCGGGTTCTATCGAAGCCAGAGTCGATATGGGAACCTGGGAAATGGTATAGCCGGAAGTGGTGGCGTTGCCTTGCGTCGCCGTGGTGCTCGAGGATGTCTGCGGAGTTGTGGTGCTTTGTGAAAGAGATCCTCCTTTGGGATTCCCTCGGGTGGCGAAGTACGCGATACCCAGCAGAAGCGCAAGGACTATGAGGACCGCGCCGCCGAATATATAGGTTCTGTTTGCCGGCATGATTTTCAAATTGTACCGCGGAATGACGTAAAACAAAAAGCGTACCGGATCACAAAAGACCAACATTCCCCCCAAAACAAAAACCCCTCCGAAGAGGGGTTTTTGCCGCTAAGCCGAAATCCTTAGCCGGAATTCCTGCGAGAGGAATTACTGAGAACGGGTCTGGATCAAGCCGCCTGAAGGCAAGCCTGGGACTCCATAGCCGTTCGTCCAGTCCTGATCAGTCAACGCGGAGATGCCGTTGGTGTTCGGAGACCAGATGAGTTCAGTGTTCGGCAAGCTGCCGGCCGTCTTAAGCGGGTTCTGCGTTGCAGTTGCCGCTGTGGACGGGAAGCTTGAGCTGCCCACCAAGGTCGTCGTAACCGACGAACCAGATACGACGCCCGAGAGCGATGCATCTACTTCGAAGTACACGGTCTGGCCCGGAGAGATCTCGAGCGGAGTCGGCGTACCGGCTGCGTTCGTGACCGTGATCGGGATGACCTGACCTGAGGTGCAGTTGTTGCTTGCGCACTGATCGACAGATTCAACGTCCCCAGAACCTTGTACTCCACCAACAGGATTGGTGTAGTTGCTGTTCTGGTACGCGTAGATCGTCAGGTTAGTGACGGATACGCCCGTTGAAGACGCAATCTTGAGCGCGAAGTTCGCGATGCCAACGCCGTTTCCGTGCGAATCAGCGGTGACGCTGAAGCGCATGAGCTTGCCGCTCGCAAGACCGGTGGAGCCAAGCGAGTTATCAAGGGCGAAGGTCGGAACATCCTTCATGACGCGGACGCCCGCTGAAACAGCAGTGCCGGCCGGGTAGACAGTGTTGCCTGAAGCAACGCCTTGGCC
>JAFAQP010000087.1 GCA_019246385.1 Patescibacteria group bacterium
CCGCTGGAACGCAGGAATCCTTCTTTGTCGGCGTCTAAGATCCCAACCAGTTCGACTTCCGGCAAATCAAGGCCTTCCCGAAGCAGGTTTACTCCCACCAAACAATCGAATTTCCCCCGCCTGAATTCAGTAAGAATAGTGATGCGATCGATCGTTTTTACGTCGCTGTGTATGTATTCCGCTTTCACTCCTTTTTCTTTCAAGAATTCAGCGAGATCTTCCGCCATTTTTTTTGTAAGCGTCGTAACGAGTACGCGGCCGCCGCCTTTGACAGTAGCTTCTGTTTCGGCGATAAAGTCCGGGATCTGGCCAGAAAAATCTGTCGTTCCGGATACCGGTTTCTGGATAATTTCCGGATCGACAAGCCCCGTCGGCCTTATAACCTGCTCAACAGGGGCGCCTGAATGCTCGATCTCGTACGACCCTGGAGTCGCACTCGTGTAGATTGAAGGGCCCACTCGCTCCTCGAATTCCTCGAATTTCAGAGGACGGTTATCGGCCGCTGAAGGCAGGCGAAACCCATGTTCGATGAGCGTCCTTTTGCGGGACTGATCACCCGCGTACATCCCCGCGATCTGCGGAATGGTAACGTGCGATTCGTCGATAACCGTAAGAAAGTCCGGCGTTCCGTCGGAAAGCGCCGGAAAATAAGAGATTAAAGAATAGGGCGGCTCGCCGGGGGCACGGCCGTCGAAATGGCGCGAGTAATTCTCTATACCATTGCAATATCCGATCTCCCGAATGAGCGCAAGATCGTAGCGCGTACGGCGCTTCAGACGGTCCGCTTCAAGGAGCTTTCCTTCGGTCGTTAGCTCTTCAAGACGGGTTTCGAGTTCCGCTTCAATATCTTTCACGGCGCGGTCCCTGTCGTCCTCGCTCGTCATGTAGTGTTTCGCAGGAAAAAGAAAAAAGAACGCCTGTTCATCGATAATGCTCCGGGTAAGGGCGTTCAGACGCGTTATCCTCCCTATTTTTCCCTCTTCGGAATGAATCCGATAGATGATCGTTTCATTGACTGGCATCACTTCGACCAACGGTCCCACAGCGCGGAACATGCCAGGTTCCAAGTCGGCGGTCGTCCGTTCGAAGTGGAGCGATATCAGAAAACGCATGAAGTCTCCTCGCTCGTACGGATCGCCTACTGATATTTTTTTATGGACTTTTTCATATTCTTCGGGCGAACCGAGTCCATATATCGCCGAGACGGAAGCGACGATAATGACATCGTTTCTGGTAAGCAGTGCCTGTGTCGAAGCGTGTCGCAGGCGGTCTATTTCATCGTTTATCTGCGCCTCTTTTTCAATGTAGGTGTCCGAGTGCGGCACATACGCTTCGGGCTGGTAGTAATCGTAGTAAGAGACGAAGTAATGAACCGCGTTTTCGGGAAAGAATTCTCGGTATTCCTGCGTCAATTGCGCAGCAAGTGTTTTATTGTGCGCAATCACCAAGGTCGGCTTCTGTATTCTCTCTATAACGTTCGCGATTGTGAACGTTTTTCCCGAGCCGGTAACTCCAAGAAGCGTCTGGTGGCGTTTTCCTTCTCGAACACCCCGGGTAAGCGCTTCTATGGCCTGCGGCTGATCACCTGCAGGCTGGTATTCCGAGCGTAAGCGAAACGGCATCCGAGCACTATAACAAAAGGCTTCAGCACATACACAATGGTCTAAAATTCCTCACGGGAGCCGCATGACGAGATACGATGCGACCGAAAAGGGATCCTCTGGATCGGTAGGAGTTGCCTGATGTTCCCAGAATTCTCCACTGTCTGCTAATGACCATCCGAGTATCGCGCTTCCGAGAAATATGCCCGCTCCGTCGTTGTGAATGGTACGAGACATCTGGGATACTACTTCCGCGGCGTACTGAGGCGAAAGAATATAATGATCGATGCCGGTAGCCATGACCGATATGGTGTTTGGCGTAACACGATTTAAGAGCGTCCGCATATCCTCGGGAATGACTGCCCAAGGAACCGGCATGGGCGCCTTTCCTTCTCTGTGTCTCCGTTCCAGATGGTCGGAATTATCCCGGAGATTCTCATTAAGATTGACGGCGTGATATGGCTCCGCAGCGACATAGCCGGCGCACCCGAGCATGCTCGCTACGGTATGCCCGTGCCATGAATCCCCTGCGCCGAGATCGACGAGCGTTATTCCCCTGAATCGTCCTTGAAGCCGCGAAAAGAACCCAGGTTTTTCGTCAACCAGGAACCTTAGAGCGTTTTCCAGCCGCGCACTCACGGGACCGGAATTTGCCAATAACGGTTCGCCTTCTATTGCGTCGCTTGATTCATAACGGCGTTTATTCCTGACGACTGCGTCCTGAAGTTCATAGCGATTACTCGTATCAATGAGGCCGTGAGTAGCGAGGCCGGGGAGAAGAGCGGCGACGTCCGCATGATAATTCGGCGGCCGCCAACGGTCACGGAGAGGCCCGTGTGCCAGCTCGAGCATGATTTCAGTGTGACACCGCTATTCGCGCGCCGAAAG
>JAFAQP010000091.1 GCA_019246385.1 Patescibacteria group bacterium
GATAATCGGCTCGTTCGTTCGATACGAGGGCTGCGAGGCGGAAATCGTTCGCGGGAAACGTATTCGGATTCGCCGCAAACGGCGCAAGCGATGATTCCGCCATACCGATCAATGCGTCAATAAACGCATCCCGCCTGAGCGCTTCGCGCGGCAATTGAAGTCCGAAGAATCGGCGCCGACCGAGCCGTTGGAGCAGTGCCCGCATTTCTTCGGAGTTTTTCGGAGTCGGCAACCGCTCATCCCGCGGTTTTTCTGAAGAAGGTCTCGTTGGTTCGTCTTCACTCCTCAGAGCGGTATAGGGATGGCTTAAAAATTCCGGTAGCCAATACATGGTTTGCGAATCAAGAAAACCTAAGTAACATAAAAAGTATGAAAAGTCAATCAAGAACGAGCCGTTTTAGCGTACGCGCATCGTGGATCGCATGACCATGAATATCGTTATTGAAATAGACATATACTTCGATCCCCTTCTCTGACCACTCTCGAATGCGCGCTGCCCACGGCGCGAGACGCGAGGAACCGTAGCGCGAGGCGGCCCATTCTGAAGGGCCGTGAAAACGCACGTATACGAAATTGGTAAGTATATTCTCAGAAGTCGGAGAAAAAGACGGAATCTTTTTCGAATGCGGGAATACCAGAGCTATCTCCGCCTTCTTGAGTATCTTGCGGACCGCGGGAGCATGTTCCTTCATAAAGCTTATATGCCGAGGTTCGATAACGAAGCGCAATTTCAGCTTTGATCGCTTTTCCGCGGCCTTCACATCTTCGATGAATCGTGAGAATTGTTTTTCTTCGAACTTTTGCCACGGCGGGAGTTGGATGAGGATGGGGCCGAGTTTTTCCTTAAGATGTCGCGCACGGGCAAGAAAGCGATAGATAGAGGTACGCGTATGGGTAAGTTTGCTAAAATGCGATACGTAGCGTGAAAGTTTCACTGCGAAAATGAATCCTTCCGGGGTTTCCGAGCGCCATTTTGAGAATGTGCTCGCAAGGGGCAGATGATAAAAAGAGCTGTTCACTTCAACGGTGCTGAACTCGCTCGAGAGGAATTCCAAAAACCCTTTTTTCATTCCTTCGGGATAAAATTCTTTCCCCCAATCCTTATACATCCATCCGGACGTGCCTATATGAACGCGGCCCTTCATAGGAAGACTATAGCGGGGCCGTATTAAGACGCGCTTAAGCCGAAGCAGGTCCGATATCTATCAGGGATTTAACGTAAAGGAGCGGCGCATTTCGTCAAACGAGGAAAGAAGCGCTTCCTTATCGTATGCCTTTACTGTGTTAGGTGGATAGTTACCTATGTTCGTCGAGTGGATGAAGTAGCGTATTGCGATACACGGGTTGGTTTTCGGGAGTGCGTAGACATATTCTTCATAGAAATTGCCAGCCGCTGCCCCGCCACCTTTCGCAATCTCATAGATCGTGCCATTCTCGACTATGGTTTGCGTAGAAGTCGAAGCGGGTTCATCCAGGAACGCGAGCGCCGAACAAGTTGATGTCGCCATCGATTCCACGGAAAGATAGGTGTCGCTTGAAAGATTCGTCCCTGCGGACATGGAGGAAGGTACAGTGAAAGAAACGCCGTGTATGTCTTTTCCAGGACCAAGTGCCGTATATGAATATGCGGTGTTCGGTGAAAAATCTGCCGGATAACGTATCGAGTAATGGAGGGAGGGATCAAGGTATGTCTTTTCAGTGCTTGTAGCAGTTCCGTTCTGAGAAGACGCAGGAATGGAGGGTTTTTTAACGAAGAAAAATATGCCGCTCAAGACTACAATGATGGCAAAGAGAAGGAGAATAATTGCAGTATGATTTTTGTTCATGGAGAGTGATTATAACAAAAAACCCGGCTTGCTTACAAAGCCGGGTTTTTAAATTTCAGGTTAGTAGCTGCTGACATTACCGGTCGCGCTAGCGCTGCCGGTGGCTCTCGCCTTAGGAACATTGGCGTGAACGCTAGAATTCGAGTTTGCGTTCGAATTTACTGCGCCAGTAACGTTCCCCGTACTATGTACCGTCGCATTAGTTGCCGCACTCGCATTCGTCGATGCTGCCGCTGATGCGTTAGTATCGGCATCAAGATTTGCCTTGAAAGCAGAACGGAGTGACGAGACGAGCATCGCCTCAGTGCGGGCATTGAAGGAGCCGCTGGCATTCGCATTCGCTCCCATATCAGCGGAGAGCGACGCATGTATGCGGTTTTCGAGAGAAGACTTCGTCGTTTTCATAAGGAACGCGTACCACGGGTAGTGTACTGATACCTTGCCATCGCTTGTAACGTCGGCCTCAGTATTCACGGTCGTCGGAATGAATCCGAAAAGCCATGCACGCTGTTTGTAGGTAACTGCGACGTGGTCTGGGCCGGTAGCTACACTTCCTACGTTGTCGTCGCTTTTCACGACCGCCTTCGCATAGGTAGCGAGAGCAGCGTCCGAAGAAACGTCCGCTGAGGAAACACTGGAGAGAAGCGGGATGCTGGCATCATTCGCAACATCGGTGTGCAGTATCGTGTTATCGGAGCCGACGTTTGCATTCACACCAGTGTTCGCATCCGTCGCGGAAGCGACCGAACTGGATGCACCTGTTCCAGTTTGCACGTTCGCTGTTGCGGAGCCTGAGACATTCGCCTGGCTTCCAAGTGAAGTATTAGCGGATACGCCGGTTTGTCCACCTACCGAGATCGTACTCGCGTATGCGGAAGCGGCAAGCGCACTCACGCCAAGAGCGACTACAAGAGAGATTATTTTCTTAAGCATATTTTTTATTAAGAGTATTAATAATTATTCGATCGGATTCCTGCCCTCGATAATGCGTATAAGGAACATAATGACAGCGAGTACGAGAAGGATGTGAACGAACCATCCGATGGTATACACGCCGACTACCCCCAAAACCCACAGAATCAAGAGAAGGATCGCAATAGTAAGAAGCATAGGGATTCTTTTTATTACAACTATGACCTTTTCGATTTGCGCGGTACTTTTGCGCCTCGTTTTCGTGCCTCCGACAGGCCGATGGCGATCGCCTGCTTGCGGCTTCTCACTCTTTTCTCGCTTGTGCCGCTTTTGAGCTTGCCACGCTTATATTCATGCAAAGCGCGTTTTACCTTCTGCCCAGCTTTGCGGCTATATCGTGCCATATCTGCATCTTTTTTAAAATCTAATAAAGCCGTTCGACCTGGCGCTATTCAAGCGGAACGTATGTGTAGAAATCATGAAGTTACAGCTGCGAAAAGCTGAGCGAACGCCGTATGCCGTCGAAAGCGGCGAGAAGGGCGTTCTTGTCGAACGCTTGCGCAGTCCCGTTCGCATACCGCGTGATATCGATACTGTGAATGTAATAATGGAAGGCGATGCAGGGAGAATGATCCGTTAACGCATATACATATTCCTCATAGGTGTTTCCTCCGCTTACTTTCGATCCCTCCGCATAACTATAGGTGACCCCGTTGTCATAGACCGTCTTCGTGTCAGAAGCCGCTACATTCTCAAGGAATTGCTGCCCTGAACACGCGGTTTTTTGAGGCGAGCTTTCTATGACAACGCGGCTATCCGAGACAAGATTCGATCCGTGTACCCAGGACGCAGGCACGTTGAAAGATTCATCGAGAAGCGTCTCATCGGGATTTTGCGCGGCGCGAGGATAAATAGACCGGGGGACGAAATCGCCCGGATACATGACGGAATAATGAAGGTCCGGATGCGTAAACGTCGCGACAGCGGCCTGCGTCGCAGCGTTCGCAACCGGCGTTCCTTTGGCGGCGGCGATTCGCCATGAAAACAACCCGGCAAATACCACAACAACGGTGACGAATACCGCCCCTATCAGCCAGACGGAAGACACAAAATCGTCCTTCTCATTTTTGAAAATCTGTTTCATTGCTGTAGCCCCCAGTATGAGGCTTCAGCAATGAAGAAACTGTGAGAGAAACATTACACGTGCTCTCCAGAAGGAATGCTTCGCGCGCGGATCACAGCCGCTTTCTTTTCTATCGCCTGAGGCACGTTAACGCCGAGCGATCGCGCGAGGAGAAGTACGGTTATGACCACATCGGCCACCTCTTCCTCAAGGCCGCCATTTTTTCGGTTATCGAGCTTTATCTGGCGCTGGTGTCCTAATCCTCCAAGAACCTCATCCGAAAGTTCGCCCACTTCCTCCATGAGCTTTACCATTCGCGCGAGTATCCGTTCGCGGTCGGAAATTCCCGTTTCCCGGACAGCGCGGTAGATAGCGTCCCTTTCTTCAGCGAATGCGACTATATCGTCCCAGGTCATTGCCATTTCGGTATTGTAACAGGGCTCCTTAACCAACGATTCACCCTGTTTCAAGTAGTTTTACGAGATATGGCAACAAAAACAGAAGATCCGAAACAGAAATTTCCCGCCCCGCCCTTCAAAGCAAAAGAACAGCTGGCACCCGGTTCAGACGCGAAAATGCAGCCGAAACCTGATTATGGAGAAAGCTCATACACGGGCTCAGGCAGGCTTAAAGGAAAGGCGGCACTTATGACCGGCGCAGATAGCGGAATCGGAAAAGCCGTTGCACTTGCTTTCGCCCGCGAAGGCGCCGA
>JAFAQP010000005.1 GCA_019246385.1 Patescibacteria group bacterium
TAGATCAGCTCGGCCATCTGCGCTTCGGCGCATACGGAAGCGGCGAGCTTTCGGTCGATGAAAGGGGGAATGTTATCGTTGCGAGCACAACAGGAACTACTTCGCCAGATCTGCTGACAAAAGGTCCGTGGAAAGACGCGAGCGATACTTTGAAGAATGCAGTTGTCGGCCTAGGCGACATCGTGGTTAACGCCTGGAACGGGACCGTCTATGCAGTCAACGGCATTTACGATAAAGTCTTCGCGCGCGAAGTGCACACCGACACGCTCTGCGTATCCGATTCCTCCGGAGAAACCTGCATTACCAAGGCGCAGCTCGATAAGCTTCTCGCGGGCGCCGGAGTAGCGGCCGACAGCGCATCTTCAGACAACAGCCGAAACGCGACATCCACGTCTTCGGTCTCAGATACCCCAGGTTCTGAAACTTCCACTTCAACTCCGGACAGCTCTGCCCCAAGCACACCGCCGGATACTGAAGCTCCGACTGTGAAGCTGTTCGGAAACAATCCTGCGATTGTTCCCGTCGGCTCAGCATACGCTGACCTCGGCGCGAGCGTTTCAGACAACGTCGACCAGAATATCGGCTACAAAGTTTCGGTGGACGGGGGTCCTCTCATGGATCAATCGGCGCTCTCGCTCGACACGTCTACGACGACCTCATATACCATCGTCTATACCGCCGTAGACCAGGCAGGGAATATCGGCACGGCGACGCGGAGTGTAAAAGTACAATAAGAATATAAGGTTTCACGCTCCCAAATCTTTCAATGTATATCGACCAATCCTTCCACGTGGGCTAGGCGTTAGATTCCTCAAGCCGCACATTTCCCAAAGCAGAAAGATTGGCATCGCCTTTCTTTCCCGCCAAGAACCGAAGATACGCGGCCGCTCCTATCATAATTGCGTTGTCCCCTGTTAAAACAGTCGGGGGAAGCAATAATTTCGTTTCGGACGATGCGGTTCTCAACATGTTTTCGAGAGCTTGCCGTATCTCTCTGTTCGCCGAAACGCCGCCCCCGACGACGACTGCGCCTGGTTTCAGATCCTGTACGGCGCGCGATGTTTTTTCAACAAGCACGTCGCGCGCCGCATCTTCGAACGCATGCGCTATCTCTTCTTTGTCGCGCTCGCTTATTTCATCCATGGCACGGAGCTTATACAAAACGGCAGTCTTGAGGCCGGAGAATGAAAAATCGTAACTCCCGTCGTTCAAAAGTGGCCGTGGAAACCTGATATCCAGCTCGCCGCCTGCATCGGCCACGCGTTCCCGTGAACGTGCGGCCGCTTCTTCTATTTTTGGGCCACCCGGATATGGAAGTTCGAGAAGACGCGCGACCTTGTCGAACGCTTCACCCACGGCGTCGTCCTTTGTCCTGCCAATATTTTCATATACGAACCATTCCTTCATAAGCACCAGTTCCGTATGACCACCGGATATAAGGAGTGCTAGCAATGGGAAACGAAAATTCGAAATTGAAAACTTTTTTTCCTGAATTATTTCTTCGAGAAGTCCGGACACGATATGGCCCTCCATATGGTCTATGCCAAAAACCGGGGTGTTCCAAGTTTTGCCGAGCGCTTCCGCGAAATTTATACCGGTCCACAACGCGGGCTCAAGCCCCGGACCCTTGGTGACCGCGACAAGGTCGATTTTCGGCGTCGCATACGACTCCAGGAAATTCTTCGTTTCCGTCCGGAACGCCTCTTCCCGCATACCTGCAAGCACTGCGCTGTCCACGAGACGTGCCTCTTGAGAGAGGAGAGAAGCATCCGAGAGAGCTTTTCTCGTGAGAGGAACGAGATTACCCTGATGTTCGCGCTTAGCGAGAGCCGGATACACCCCTCCGTATGGAGCGTGGAGATCCGCTTGCGAGAAAAGCGCGTTTCCAAGGACGGTAAAAGACGCCTTTTCCAAAGGGCCATCGCAGTCCAACACCGACACGGCGGTCTCGTCGCAGGAAGTTTCAATGGAAAGTATGCGCATATTTTTACTATAACCGGAGTTTTCAGTATCGTATACTGGTTCTATGTCCGAGGTGCGCTTTGATGAGGACGATTCGCTATTGGCGCGACCCGCTTTAAAGCAGAGTGAGCCGCCCTATTTCGTGAGGCTCGTCATCAAAAGCGGCACTGCAAAAACTCCAAAAGAAGCCGAAACCATACTGCTTATTCTTGCCGGTATCGCCATCGTGGCGGCTTTCTTTATCTATCAGTTGGGCAAAGGCCATTCGCATATTTCAGGACCTGTGAACATCCCCCTTGTAACAGGTGCCCGTGCACCATAGCGACCGTGAAAGGATTCATTGTGACAAGCGAGAAGAAAAGTAACCCTACGCGGATATTTTTTTTGAGCACCGTCGAACTAAAGGCTCTACGAGCCTTTACGCTCATAGAACTTCTCGTCGTTATGGCAATCATTGGTCTTTTGTCTTCAGTCGTGCTCGCTTCTTTAAACACTGCAAGAGGCAAAGGTACTGACGCCGCGATACAGGAGGAAGTAGGGCAATTGAGGACGCTTATAGAATTAGATGCGAGTGAAAACGCGGGCTCATATGCCAATACTCAATACGATGCGTGGATTTCCTACAGCACGACATGTAGTATTTTTACTGCTGGTAATTATGCGAGCCGGGAACAACAGCTTTGTCAGGCGCTGCTCAAAAATGCGGGAAGTTGTAATTTCGCATCATATCAGGGCTTATGCGTTCTTATTGGTAACGCGCAATTGCCGTCTGGAACCTTCATTCCGACAAAATACAGTATTAATGTCTATCTTCCCGGAATGAGTGCGCGCACCGGAGTAGCTACCTGGTTCTGTGCTGGCTCGAGCGGCGCCACCTCATACATGACGACGAGCGGATTTACCGATCCCGGCTGTTACTACAATCCGTAGTTGCGAAAAGAGGTTGCAAACGCTATTCTTTTCGAATTGCGCGCTTAGCTCAGTTGGTAGAGCACTTCCTTGACGTGGATGGGGTCGGGGGTTCGAATCCCTCAGCGCGCACAATGTTAGCTACTTTTGAAGCACCATGAGTTCTCCCGCAGAGACGCTTTTGGAAGGAGATATCCTTCTATATCCCACAGATACGCTCTACGGGCTTGGCGTCGATGCGTTGAACAGCGAAGCTATTAAGCGCCTCAAAGAATTGAAGGGCCGGGATGAAGGAAAACCGATCTCCGTCATTATTTCCGATATGGAGATGGCGGAAACATATGCAGAAGTGACTCCGCTTGCAAAGCGTCTCGCGGAAAGGTTCCTGCCAGGCAAACTGACGATCATCCTGAACGCTAAGAACCTTCACGACGAGCTCACTGGAGGCACGGGCACCATAGGCATTCGCATACCCAATCATGTCTTTTGCCTCGCGCTGGCGAAAGAATTCGGTCGTCCGTATACGGCCACGTCCGCGAATATCGCAGGAGAAGAATCCAAGCGCTCTGTCCCGGAAATCCTTGCACAGTTTGGAGAAAAAGCCAGCATGATAGGAAAAGTTATAGATGCCGGGGAGCTTATGGAATCTCTTCCGTCGACAGTCGTTGATGCCAGGGGCAATCGCCCTACCGTTGTTCGAGAGGGCGCCGTCCCGAAAGATAAGATCCTGAATGCCTGAAGGAGCCTATTTCCCGCGACAGGGTGTTCGTGAAAATGATACATTGAAGCTGCATGAGGATTTCAAAATCCCAATTTTCTCAGCTTCGTGCCGATCGAAAGCTCGTTTTGAGCCTGATAGGCATGTCGAACATCGGAAAGACCTACCGGGCCCGCAAGCTCGCCCAAGGAGGATTCCGACACATCAGCTGCGACGATCGCATTACGAAACTCTTGCTGCCAGCCTTTTTCAAGGCGGGCGACCAAGGTCTCGCTGATGTTTCGGAATGGATGGGTCAGCCTTTTGACGAGCGCTTTTCCGAGAACCAGAAGAAATATCTTGCGGCAGAAAAGGAAGCCATGGAAAAAATATTCGCAGAAATCCTGTCTCCCGTTGAGAATACGGTGATCGATACCACGGGAAGCATCGTTCACGCGGATGACGATATTCGCAAACGACTGCGAAATCTTTCTTTGGTCGTATATATCCGCGCTTCTGAGCGGATGGAAGAAGAGATGTTCGAGCGGTATCTCAAGAAGCCAAAGCCGGTCGTGTTCGGGAATGCATACACCCGGAAACCGGACGAAGGGCGTATGGAATCGCTCGCTCGATCGTACAAGGAGCTTCTTCGCTGGCGCTCTTCGTTGTATGCACAAAT
>JAFAQP010000011.1 GCA_019246385.1 Patescibacteria group bacterium
GACCACCAATATGCGGGGCGAGAAAGTGTCCCCGTTATACCGGATAGTCGTCACAAACCTTGATCCTTCCTTTACGGTACTCGCGGTGGAGGAATGGGATACCACCACGTCCGAGGGCGTGGGAGAAGCAGCAGCGCTGGATTGCGGGGGAGGGGTTTGCGAAACGAGGAGACCATTTCCGAACGGTTTCCAGGCAATGAGTCCGATAAGAACAACGATTATAATCAAAGCTATCGCCACTGTCCAAAAAATATTTCGTGCGCTCATGATTCTTATGTATGTGTAAATAGTATTAAAAGGTCACTGTATCATGAAGCTTCGGAGGAGCATCTATTACAAGATAAAGTGCTTGTATTATCATCGTATTTTTACCTTATATAGATGAAGGAATCCTGAAGAAGGAGTCATATTGCCGTAAGAAAAACATATTTGTAATTCTGCAAGCCTCACCAGCGTTTGTTATACTACATTGATCAAATGATGGAGATAGTCATCAAGACCCGAGGCTCCGTTATCCTTACTGATGAAATGCGAACATTCGCGGACCATAAAGTCCGGAAGCTTGAAAAATTCATTAGTCCCGGCGATACGACCGCTCTTGCCGACGTCGAGCTTGCATCCGTGAGCAAGTCAAGAACCGGTGATCTTTTCCGCGCGGAGATAAATCTCAGCTTTGCCGGCGGTTTCATCCGGGCGGAAGCGTCGCGGGAGACCTTGCATGCCGCGATAGATAAGGCGGTCAGCGAGGCACGCAGGGAAATGCGGGTGTTCCGCACCAAACATCGCGATCTTATGCGCCGCGGCGCCGCGAAAGTCAAAAAACTTTTCAGACGGTTCCAGAAAGAATGAGACATGGCGGATATTGCATTGCCACAGCCGTATGCCGAGCATATTTCCTTGCTCCGCAAGGCGGTCGATGAAGCGCTTGCGCGGACCGGTTTTGACGGGCTTCTCATCCATGCGGGGACTCCTCGCACATATTATGAGGACGATCAGGAAATACCGTTCCGTTCAAATCCCTCTTTTGCTCATTTTCTTCCGCTTTCCGGTCCTCATCATCTTTTGTACCTCGCGGCAGGAAAGCGGCCCCTTCTTATACAGGTGGAACCCGAGGACTATTGGTATGAACATACCGATGTCGGCGACACGTTCTGGAAAGAAGAATATGAGATACGCGAGACGTCGACTCCTGAAGATGCCTGGAAGACCCTCCATTTTGTCGGACGCATAGCTTATATCGGCGACAATCCTCAAGAAGCATATGCGCATGGCATAGAAAAAGACGCCGTTAATCCGGATGGCGTGCTTTCTCATTTATATTGGCGCAGAAGCTTTAAGACGCCGTACGAAATTCTGTGTATCGATGAAGCCAATCATATTGCTTCTCACGGGCATGAGCGCGCCCGCGACGCGTTCTTCGCCGGCGCATCGGAACTGGAGATACATGAGGCATATTTGGAACAGCTGGGAATCATTGAATCGAAACTGCCTTACGGGACGATAGTCGCGTTGAACGAAAAGAGCGCCATTCTTCATTACCAGAATAAGCGGCTTATCGAAGACGGAAAGGTGCTGCTCCTTGACGCTGGCGCTTCCTATATGGGGTACGCATCCGATATTACGCGCACTTTTCTCGCGGAAGATTGCGACGTTCTTTTTGCCGGCCTCGTTGGCGGCGTGGACACGCTGCAGAGGGAACTATGCGACGTGGTGAAGCCGGGTATCCCGTTTCCCACACTCCATCATGCGGCGCACGTCAAAATCGGCGATCTTCTACATTCACTCGACATTATCCATGTTGGCGGTGAAGAAGCCGTAAAAGAAGGTCTCACTCGGATTTTTTTTCCTCATGGACTCGGACATTTCCTCGGCATCCAGGTACATGATGTCGGGGGCAACCAGAAAGGCCCCGAAGGTGATATTGTGTTGCCGCCATCGGAACATCCGAAGCTCCGCCTGACGCGTACTGCAGCTGAGGGAAACGTGTTCACCGTTGAGCCTGGTATTTACTTCATACCGATCTTGTTAAAAAAAATACGTACGGACGCCAAGAAAGATTTATTAAACTGGAATCTTATAGACCGTTTGGCACCCCTTGGCGGCGTTCGTATAGAGGATAATATCGCCGTAACAAAGGAAGGAAACGAAAACCTAACTAGACGATATATTTAGCACTTCTTGACATGCCGATAAAATAAGGTAAAGTCAAGCATCCGATATTCACATTATTAAATTATTTTATATGATAGAAAAAGGATGGAGTCCCAGGACTGATCTCAGTGAATTAATAAACACCGCATCGACTGACACGAGAAAAAAGATCGTAAGATCCTTAGAAGGGGGCTTGGCATATATTCCCGGAGATGGGTATCGATTATTCCAACCCGGAAGAGAAGCTTTTGATCAGCCGTACAGAAAATTGCCCGATGAACTCAATGAAATTACAGGTCGCCGCATTAACCTTCGAGGGTTGACTGCCAATCAGATTAAGCGAGTATTGAAGGCTGCTCGTATAAGAGGAAAGCATAATATTTGGACTAATGGGCCCTCTGTATTTGCTTCCGAAAAAACTTCAGAAGAATCGTAAACCTCCGAACGTGAGAAGGAAGGCAGAAGCAGCACAAAGTCTCTATACGAGCCTATTTGAATTTTTTTATAATCTCCAAATAGAACGCATAGACGAAGCGGTTGAAATATTAATACAAAATATTCAAACTTTGCCGACTTTTTCTGAACTACAAAACACGGATGCGACTCATTTTACGGAAGCATATCTTTCTTTAAACACTCTTTTATATGAAAAGTTTTTTGTATTAGTAAATACAGAAGGCGCTACTCAAGAACAGGTAAATGAGCTCATTGCCGTCTTTTGCCCAATAGATCTTAGATCACATTAAAAATTTCGTAATTTATTTCTTTTTTCCCTTCGGGAATGACGCGCAACGGAATGAATTTCCCATCCTCGTATTTCGCGTCGATGATTTTTACGCGCATTTCTTTTCCATTTCTTTTTTCGAAAAAGAAGGTTCCTGGCCAGCCTTCATAAGCGCAGAATTTTAAATAGTTCTTATATCCGTCGTCACGTAAATCAATGAGACCGTCTTCCTTCTTCAGTTTTTGAGTGAACGTTGCTTTTGAATGGTCCTGCGGAACGGGTTTCAACGTTCCTTGCACGTAGGGAGGGACAGCTTCAGCCAGCAATTCGCCGCCCGCGTGCCAAAGGAGATCTTCAAGGGCGCTCCGTTTGAAAGGCCAGGGCTCCGGAATAATGCTCGCTTGCGCCAAAATAGGTCCGTGGTCCGGCTCTTCATCAAGAAGGATGATCGATACACCTGTTTCTTTTTCATCCTCTCGTATCGCGCTCTCGATGGGAGACGGGCCTCTGAATTTCGGAAGAAGGGACGGATGCACGTTCAAAGCACCGAAACGCGGCAGATTAAGGATATCTTTCGGCAGGAATTTCCCGTATGCCGCCACAACGAAGAGATCCCATTCGCTGTTCCAAAGCATCTCCATATCGGGCGATTCTTCGGAAAAATTATCCGGCTGCAGAACAGGAATTTCATGCTCGTATCCCCACTCTTTTACCGCCGGGGCCTTCACTTCCAGCCCGCGATCACGCGGTTTGTCCGGCTGGGTCACCACAAGCAGCGGGAGAAGGGAAGCCTTCCTGAGTTCCTGCAGCACGTACGTTGCAAAGTCAGGCGTTCCGAAAAACGCCATTCTTAATTCATTCTTTTTCAATTTCATGGTTTTCTTCTTCTTCAAAAACTTCTTCCGCTTTTTCCACGTATAGGATCCCATCCAGATGGTCGCATTCATGCTGGAATATCTGTGCAAGAAGCCCGGATGCTCCGCGCTCCATTTTTTTCCCTTTTTCCGTGTATGCGTTCACAGTTGCCTTGAACGAACGTTTGATGGTGCCCCGATAGCCGGGAACCGAAAGACACCCTTCCTCAAGGAGCTCCTTTTTTCTTGAAAGCCTGCTTATTTTCGGATTTACGAATGCCACATCGGGATCTTCGGTGCCTCGCTCTTTTCCTTCCATGACAAATCCCCGCACGACGAAAATACGATAGGGAAGGCCGATCTGGTTTGCGGCTATCGCAACGCCGTGTTCCGTAGCGCGGAGAGCCGCGGACATATCGGCTATCATTTCAGCAAGCGCTTTCGTTCCAAAAAGATTTTTCGGCACGTCCACCGTTTTCTTGGAAAGTATAGGGTCGCCTTTGGTAACGATCGGCGTTGGCATGTATCACTGTGGAGGCCTGATCACACAACTCCAATCCTTCTCCCCGTTGCCCTCAGCGACTGCTTCTTTGAACACGTGAAGAGTCGTATCGAGAAGCGGCGTTTCTTCGGCGTCCGCCAATTGTTTGGCATAGGCAATGTCTTTGAAAGCCCATTGCAGAGAAAAATTCGGCGTTTTAGGAGGATTTAGATAATCCCTGAAGGCGAATTGCGTCGTAGTTCCGCCAGGCCTTTCACTAAGAAAGGCGCCGATTTTTTCTATATCCATCGCGTTCTTTTCGGCGATTCTCATCGCTTCTCCGAAACCTTTGAGATGGATGGCCTGCAGCATATTGAGCAAAAGCTTCGCGCCTGTTCCGGAGCCCGCGTTGCCGAAATACCAGACCTTCTCGCTGACCGGGGAGAGATCCGAGGTCAATGATTCTAATTTTTTCTCATCGCCGCCGACGAGAAAAATAAGCCTGCCGTTCTCCGCACCGGAACGCCCGCCCGTCAGGGGCATATCGAAATAGGTAAACCCTTTCGACGCGCAAAGTCGCGCCAATTCAAGGACCCAGCCCAATGAAAGCGTGGCGCTTGAGATCAAGACCGTATCGCTTTTGGCTCCCGCAAGTATGCCGTCCGGGCTCTCCCAAACGTTGCGGGACGAACGATCGTCTGCCGTTACTTCAAAAACAATATCTGCCTTTTCGGCACATGTTTTCGGTGTCGGCATTTCGATCGCGCCCTTTTCGAGGAGCGTACGGAGCTTATCGCTGCTCCTGTTCCACACGAATACTTCGTAGCCGTGCTTCAGATAATTGAGGACCATTCCGCTTCCCATGATCCCCGTTCCGATCACCGCTATTTTTTTCATTTCCGTATTGTAAGTTTTTTCTCCTGATTAGGCTATTTCGTCGGGATCTATGGTGACCGCGATATCGGGAGGGAGCGTCCGCAAACGTGCCCCCAAGGCATGGTCCGGCCATGATCCTTTTTTGAGGCGGATGACCGCTCGCGCGCTCCATTCGTTTTTGCTTTCCGTTATGGCAGGTAGAGGGCCGACGAGGTCGACATCCTCAAACGCTGCCGCGACCATCTCCCGGTTCTTTTCGACGGCCTGCCGGTTTCCTTTCCAGGACAGACCGACAAAAACTGAAAAAGGCGGATATTGGTATTTTTCACGTTCTGCGATGTCGACGCGATAAAAATCGTATGGATTTCCTCCGAGGAGAGTGCGCATAACCAGATGATCCGGCTTTCGGGTCTCGACGAGGGAGGCGAGATCGGCGATCTCCCGAAGATAAAACAAAGTAGCAAGCGCGTACTCATGGGCGCGCCAGACCGGCAAAGAAAGAAGGCTGTCGACCGAAGCGACCACGCTCATCTCGACCGGCTCGTACAGATAGGGGAGCATGCGCTCTGTTCCTGCGACGATTGTGCTTTTTTCGCCGTAAAAACGCTCCGCTATTTTCTTCGCGCTTGTATGCGTCGGCGCCGTGTCCTTCGTGAAAAGATGCACCGGCGTCTCGGGAAAAGCTTTATTGAGTTCGTCGTATACGCGTTCGATCCCGATGCCAAGGCTCACCAAATTCCAGCTTCCGCAATGCCTGCAGGAAACACCGGCAGGAATAAGAGCTCCCGAGCGGTGCGAAAGAAAAACATTTCCTTCCGCACTTTTGTGAAGGACCATGGGAACTCCGGTATCGGGGTCGGTGACCGGCGTACCGCAGTCATTGCATACAGTCAAAGGAGAAATGCCTTTTCGGGCGGCGAAAACGGCTACCCGGCCGCCGCGTGCCGTTTCAATACGTATTTTCTCCATGACTTCCGGCGACAGCGCTCTGAACTGGCGTTTTGCGCTTTTGTCTTTACCCGGCACTTCCTTTCCCCGCACATCGATCACCTCGACGCGTCCCGCTCCGCCCGAACGTGCCTGCGGCCGGGATAGTTCTTCGGCTTCGCCGATGTCGAGACGATATCGGGTCTCGACCCGTACCGGAAAATCTGCAAGGATGCAGCGCGCGCCCTGCCGGCGGCAAAAAAATTCTGCCGCGCGGCGGATATCGGCGCGCGGTCTCGCGATTGCGCGGTATGCGCGTGCGCTTTCCCGCTCAAGAATCACCGTATCGATATCAACGCGCGGGAGCGAAAGCGCAAAAGCGGTGCCGATCGCGAGAATCGGCTTTGTGGACTCGATGCAACGCTTCCACGCTTCAATGAGCTTTTTTGCCGGCATATCGCCGTCAATGAGGATGACACGCTCCTCGATACCCCGCTCAAGCTCCTTTTTCAGGCGTTCCCCTTCGATGACGGTCGGTACGATAACAAGGAGCGACGTGCCGCGCGCGAACCCTTCGCGCGCGAGGTTGCGGTATGTTCTCAGACGTTCTTCACGTTCTGCCTGGAGTATGAGAACTTCTGAGCGCGGCCGAACCTCGGTATCTTCTGTTTCTTTCTTCGCTGCAGAAAAAGAAAGTCGCAGCGCCGTGTTCAAAATGACATGGGACGTCAAGAGCGACATGATTTGGCTTTCATGCGACCCGTGCCACGCTGCCGTGTCGCGGATGGATTCGACGAATGCCTTGCTGAGAACGCGCGCCATGCGGTCGGGATTGATCTTCTTCAAACTGAAATCTGCCTGGCGTATCTCGGACTTTTCCTCCCGCGCATCGGTCGATGAGATCACGAGAGAGGGGAGTTCCTTGCCGCGGACGGGCGCATAGACGAGCATGCCTTCCGGAATTTCCTCGCGCGAGAAGAAAGAAAGCTCGTCCTTAAATATATTCCGTGCAATGGGAATGACGCGGACGATGAACATTCCTTAAGCTTACCTGGTAATACGCCTGCGTCATGCGGCCGATGAGGAACAATCAATTTTTAAGATCCTGCAAAAGGTATACTATGCCGATGCATGGCGACAGCTTCGAGATAACTGGCCTTTCCGGAAAGAAACTCCTTCACGGCTCCATACCCGTATACGGCTCCAAGAACGCCGCGCTTCCCGTGATGGCAGCGGCTTCCCTTATAGAAGGTGAATCGCGTCTCGCGAACGTGCCGGAAATATCCGACGTCTCGCTCATGGGCAAAATACTCGAGGCTCTGGGCGCGTATGTTTCAAGAAGCGGCAGCGGACTTTCGGTAAGCGCCAAAGATCTTTCCGGAACAGTCATGCCTCCTGAATTCGCGAAATCGATGCGCGCCTCCATTCTCCTTATCGGACCGATGCTCGCGCGCCTCGGACGCGTGACATTCCCGCATCCCGGAGGAGATGTTATCGGAGAGCGGCCCATAGATATCTTCGTATCGGGCTTCACAAAGCTCGGCGCCATCTTCTCGGAGACTTCGGACACGTATACGCTTTCGGCCTCGAACGGCCTTTCGGGAGGAGAATTTTTCATGCGGACAGTCTCCGTGACCGCCACCGAAACGTTCATGATGGCCGCGACGAGAGCCAAAGGACCCGTCACTTTAAAGAATTGCGCCATGGAGCCGGAAGTCATTGCGACGGCGGAATTTCTCCGGGCTTCGGGAGCCGACATCAGCGGCGCAGGAACCCCGACCATCTATATCAGACCGTCGGTTCTTTCGGCGCCCGAAAAGGTTTTTGCCATTATTCCCGATAGGATAGAAGCCGCGACGTTTCTCGCACTCGGGGCACTCTCGGCGAAAGAGCTTACCATAACGGGCATCGACCCCTCGCACCTGGACGCGGTATTCGACATGCTTTCGGCAATGGGGGTTCCGTTCTCCATTTCGAAGGATTCTATAGTCATTTCAGCTCCCGAGGCATTGCGTCCCGTCAAATTGCGCACGCACGAATATCCCGGCTTTCCGACCGACGCGCAGGCGCCGATGACTATTTTGC
>JAFAQP010000080.1 GCA_019246385.1 Patescibacteria group bacterium
GACGACCGCCGATGGGACGATTACAACGACCTGTCGGATCTGAACGCGCACACCTTGAAGGAAATACAGCATTTCTTTGAAACGTATAAGCTTCTGAAGGGCAAAGGAAGCGAGGTCGCCGTCCATGCTTTCAAAGGTAAGGAGGACGCGCTGTCGGCCTTCGAACACGGCAAGGAGTTGTACCGGAAAACGTACGGCAAATAAATAACGATGCAGACCAAGAAAGAAAAACGCAAAAACGCGGAAGTTTCGATAACGGGCGCCCTGCCGAAAGAGCGGATAGCGGAAGCGAAAGAGAAAACACTTGCCCGCATAGTTCGCGAAGTAGAGCTGCCTGGCTTTAGAAAAGGTAAGGCTCCCGTTGAGCGCGTGAGGGAATATGTGGGAGAAAAAGCGCTGTGGAAAGAGAGTGCCGAAACGGCGCTTCGCGATGAGCTCGAAAGCATCCTAAAACAGGAGGACGTGCTGCCAATCATGCCGGTTTCGGCCGGCATCTCGCTGTCGGAGACGGGAGCGGACGCGCCCTTTGAGATCGTCGCCATTGTCGCCCCGACCTGCGATATACGCGATTACAAGAAAACCGCGGAAGAAGCCCTCGCGCAACTGGCGCCGCTTGACGAAACAACGGAGCAAGCGCAGGCGGAAGCGGCGCTCAAAGCACAGACAAAACAAATGACGCAGTCGGAAAGCGATAACATAACCGATGAGAACGCAAAAAAGCTGGGCTTCGAAAACGCACAAGCGCTTGAATTTTTCCTCAAAGAAGAGGCGGGACGGGCCGTAAAAGAGCGGGAAGTTCAGCGTAAGCGCTCGGCGATTGCCGAAGCGCTCATTCAGAAAGCGAAGTGCGATCTTCCGCATGTTCTTATTCGAGATGAAGCGTCCCGCCTGTTGGAGGCGACCAAGCGGGATGTCGCCGCGCAGGGAGTACCGTTCAATGAATACCTGAAGCGCGTCAAAAAGACCGAAAGCGAAATACAGAACGATCTTGAGGCGCCGGCGGAGAAGCGCGTATCGTTGGACATTATCTTTGCAGAGATAGCCCGTAGCGAAAAAGTTGAGCCCGACGAAAAGGAAGAAGAGCGCCTCGCGCATGCCCTAGTGAACCAGGGTGTCGATCACGATGCTGCGCATCGCTATGTCCGCGCTACTGTCCTTCGCGAAAAAGTCTGGGATCTTCTCGGCGCCAAAGCGGAAAGCAAGTTATAGAAGCGGCCTAATTTTCGTTCCGAATACGATTCACAAACGTTGCACGCTTTGACTGCGCTAAGAATTGCTGTCTGTCGTCGTCGGGATCATAGGTGTCAGCAAGACTCCGAAAATTTACCCTCAAAATTTTCTCAAATCCTTCTCCTTCCGTCAGGTAAAAGTTGAAGCGAACGGTAAGGGAGAGTATAGTACCCAGATGCAAAATTCAAAACAAATACAGAACCAGCTCGTGCCGATGGTTGTCGAAAAAAGCTCCTTCGGCGAAAGAGCCTATGATATATACTCTCGCCTCCTGAAAGAACGCATTGTCTTTTTAGGCGGCCCTATAGACGATCACGAAGCGAACCTGGTCATAGCCCAGCTTCTTTTCCTTGAGTCGGAAGATCCGAAAAAGGACATATACCTCTATATCAACTCGCCTGGCGGTTCTGTCACCGCGGGCTTGGCGATACTCGACACGATGAACTACGTCAAGCCTGACATCGCGACCGTGTGCGTCGGGATAGCCGCCTCTGCTGCTGCGGTCATACTTTCAGCCGGCAAAAAGAACAAGCGTTTTTCGCTTCCCAATTCCGAAGTTATGATCCATCAGGTCATGGGAGGGGCTGAAGGCCAGGCAACCGATATCGCTATCGCGGCAAAGCATATTCTTCGGACCAAGGAGAACCTGAACAAGATACTTGCGAAAAATACGGGAAAGCCAGTCGAGCAGGTCGAACGCGATGCTGAACGCGATTATTGGATGACGGCAGAAGAAGCGAAAAAATACGGCATCCTGGATGAGATTTATAAGGCCCGCTGACCGCCCTGGCGCTACAGGCGTGCTCCCGAGGGAGCGAGGACATTGCGCGCCACCTGCCGCCCTGGTAGGATGATGGAGTCATCATTAATTGAAATTTGAACCGACCGCGCCTCATGAACACCGAAATCGTAGCGAGAGAAAACTCCTCTGTGAGAATTTTTTAGTGCATTGAACATTTTCGCTGACTGATTTTTTCGGAATATTTGTGACGGCGCGTCTATCACACGCGTATGTCTACTTTTACACTACTTCTCCTCCTCGCCGTTGTCGGCGCGGCGGGCGTTGGCCTTGGATACTATCTGCGTTTTCTCATCGCTTCCGCGAAGCGCGGTTCGATGGAACTGGAAGTCCGGCAAAAGCTCCTTGAAGCAAAAACGGAAGCGGAAAAGATTATATTAGAAGCCGAGAAACGTCGGACGTCGGTCGAAGAAGAAATACGCGAAGGATTCAAAGCGCGTGAGGATACGCTCGCCGCCAAAGACGAACGTTTGGGACAAAAGGAACAGCTTCTCGACAAACGCCAGATCGATATCGATAACGAAGCGGAGCGCATTAAGGCGCAGATCGAGGAAGTGAAGCGTATTAAGGAACGCGCGGACAATCTTATCCTGGAGCGCGAAAAAGCGGTCGAGGCCGCGGCGCATCTTTCGGAGGAAGATGCGAAAGCAGAATTGATGAAAACGGTCGAACGCAACAGCGAGGAGGATATCCTGGTGCGGCTCCAGAAACTCGAAATAGACGGCAAGGAGCGTCTTGAGTCGAAAGCGCGCGAAATACTCACGACGGCTATCCATCGGATGGGCAATTCGGTGCATGCCGACGTTCTCACCTCCAACATTCCCATTCCGTCGGACGATATCAAAGGAAAGATCATCGGACGCGAAGGGAGAAATATCCGCACGTTCGAACGGGTGACCGGCGTGGACCTTATCGTTGACGATACGCCCGGAATGCTGACGCTTTCATGCTTCGATCCCGTTCGGCGGCAAGTCGCGCGGATAGCGCTTGAAAACCTTATCGTTGATTCGCGCATCCAGCCCGCGAAGATCGAAGAATATGTCGAAAAGGCGAAAGACGAAGTATCACGCGTGATGAAAGAAAAGGCCGAAGCTGCGGCCTTTGAATGCGGTCTCCACGGCATTGACCCGCGGCTTATGGCCATATTGGGACGCTTGTATTTCCGCACGAGCTACGGCCAGAACGTTCTGCAGCATTCGATAGAAATGGCACACATCGCAGGCGTCATAGCCGCGGAACTGGGCGCTGATGTGAAAGTGGCGAAAATGGGCGCCCTCTTTCACGACATTGGGAAAGCGGTCGACCATGCGGTTCAGGGCACCCACGTAGAAATAGGACGGCGGATCCTGGAAAAATTCGGGGTCGACAAGCGGGTCATACAAGCCATGCAGTCGCACCACGAAGAGTATCCGTATGAGACGGTGGAATCCATTATTGTGCAGGTAGCGGACGCTATTTCCGGCGGCAGGCCGGGCGCCAGACGAGATTCAGTTGAAAACTATATCAAGCGCCTGCAGGAACTCGAAGCTATCGCCACTTCCTTTACCGGAGTCGAAAAAGCATATGCGATACAGGCGGGACGCGAGGTGCGCATATTCGTAAAACCAGAAGAAATATCTGACCTGAAGGCCCATGAGCTTGCCCGGGACATCGCAATGCGAGTGGAAAACGAAATGCATTATCCGGGAGAAGTAAAAATAAACGTTATACGGGAAAGCCGAGCTATAGAATTTGCTCGGTGACGTTATTCCGCCACATTCACTCGACTTTGTACATGTCCCCGGCGATATTTCGCCGGCTATTGCGCAATAAACGGCGGGGGCTATACTTATTTCACGCCAATTTAGAAGCGGTTTATCAATATAAAAAAATATGAATAAAGCAGACCTCTCAGATAAAGTGCACCAAATGCTCGGTGGGACGAAGGTTCAAGCCGAACAAGTGGTTGAAGGTGTCATTGACGCCATCATCGGAGCCCTCAAAAAGGGAGACGAGGTTTCGATAGCGGGACTCGGTATCTTTTCAACGAAGATGCGCCCGGCTCGGACAGGCCGCAATCCGAGAACCGGAGAGTCGATCAAAGTCCCTTCGATGCGCGTACCGAAATTCCGCGCCGCAAAAGGCCTCAAAGACGCCGTCAAATAGCTCGTTAAGATAAAAATCCCGGCATCAGCCGGGATTTTTTTATTTCATCTCATGCATGAAAGAAGAAGGCGATGCCCATGATCACATAGGCGATTATGAGCTGCGCTCCTTCAAGCCAGTTGCTTTCGCCGTCGGCAATGATGAAATTGACGATCAAAACCGAGAGAACTATCGCGACGAGTTCAAAGGTATTGAAAACAAGGGTCATGGGCTCAGCGAGGAAGAGACTTGCAAGGACGAGGACCGGGGCAACGACGAGCGCTACCTGCGTTGCCGAGCCGATAGCAATCTGCAGGGAGAGGTCCATGCGATTTTTGATCGCCACGCGCACCGCTGAAAGGTTTTCTGCGGCATTACCGACGAGGGCGACGATAATGACTCCGATAAAAAGCGGCGACCAGCCTAAGGTCGCGACCAAAGGCTCTATAGAACCGACCATGATGTCGCTGACCCAAGCGACAAAGAGCGTGCAGGCAAGAAGCGTGAACACGCTTCGTTGTCTGCTCCAGCGAGGCTCGTATTTTCCCGCCTCTTCAGTATAGAGATGCTTGTGAGTACGCAACGAAAAAAACAAACTCGCGCCGTACATGCAAAGAAGAGCGATTGATACAGCGACGCTGAAAGGTTCGATGACCGAAGGGCCACTTGCCGGTACGCTTTGGAGGAAAATGGCCGGCATGACCAAGGCGATAAAGGCCAAAAAAAGTGTCGAGCCGTTCGCGAGAACCCCCGTCCGGTTGAATGTCTGCTTTTTCTGCTTTATTCCGCCAGCGAGCATAGAAAGACCGAGAACCAGAAGCAAGTTCCCTATAATGGAGCCCGTTATCGAAGCTTTTACCACCTCGATAAGGCCCGCATGTAACGCCAGTATGCCAATGATCAATTCCGTCGCGTTGCCGAAAGTGGAACTGAGAAGGCCGCCCACCGCCGGAGAAGTGTGCGATGCAAGTTCTTCCGTGGCTTCGCCAATAAATTTTGCGAGCGGTATAATGGCGATCGCAGACAGAAAAAAAAGAACGGTCGGTGACACTCCTGCTGCATGCGCAACAAGGGTAATAGGAACAAAAATCAAAAGACTGCCGAAAAATTTATCCATCTCCCGTGCATTGTAATACGAAAAGCAATCAGCGGCTTTTCACAAACTCGCGTCATCATTTGCTCCTTCGCGTTGTGCGGGATAGGGGAATCGAACCCCTGCTCTCAGTTTGGAAAACTGACGTTCTGCCATTAAACTAATCCCGCCAAATATCCAGGCACTCTAACAAACATCGCTTTCATTTGAAAGCTGCCTGCGCCGTCGGCGAGGCGAGGGTATACTAACTTTATGCATCCCTTCGCTCGAAAGGCTCTGCAGGCGGCCATAGGAGCGGCCCTTGCGGCGTTGGGAGGTTTTTTTGCTCTTCCTGAAACAGCGGCGGCACCGGCAGAATTCGTTCCGGCGGTACTGCAAGCTCCTTCTCACGCCTCTCTGTCGATTCCGTTTCCTCTCTCGCTCGACATAGCCACTTCAACCCTTCCGCTATTCGGCATTGGAAGTACAACACCTGCACGCACGGTCAGTGAACCGCATATAGTCGTTCAATCGTCTCCCATACCAAAAAAGGAAGTGAAGGTGGCGACTACTGCGCCAACGACGCCTCCCGTTCCTGTAATTCCTCAAGTTACTCCGCAGAACGTCATCAGCACAGTAGAGCAAACGCTGCAGCCTACAACCACTCCGGACGAACCGCCTTCGGTTACCAATACGGTACGCGCTGCGGTAGTGAATATTATCTGCGTCACCAAAGCTTCCGGACCGTTTAATTCAATCTCGGGAAGCGGGGTTCTCATAGATTCCCGGGGCGTGATCCTCACGAATGCGCATGTCGGGCAGTTCTTTCTCCTTAAGGATTATCCCACTCCAGACTTCGTAAGCTGCGTGGTAAGGACCGGAAGCCCGGCGTATCCGCGTTACACGGCTGAACTTCTCTATTTCCCCCCGTCGTGGATGGCGAAAAACGCCTATAAAATTACTCAGGAATCGCCTACCGGAAACGGCGAACATGACTGGGCTCTTTTGCGCATTACTGGCACAGTGAATCCCAAAGATTCGCTACCCTCTTCCTTTCCCTATCTTGCGATAGCCACATACCCTCCCGCTCAAGGTGCGTCGACCATTCTTGCCGCCTATCCTGCTGGCTTTTTAGGAGGCATTACCGTGGCCGAAGCTCTGTATTCCGCGTCCGCGTTCGCAACGATCCGCGAAGTATATACGTTCGGCACCGATACGGTCGACCTGTTTTCCATCGGGGGAACCGTGGTCGCGCAAAAAGGTTCTTCAGGAGGCGCCGTCACCGATGAGAAAGGTACGTTGACGGGTCTTATCGTGACCGCAACAGATGCTCCGGACACCGCATCGCGCGACCTCCGAGCTATCGCCACCTCTTATATAATCCGGGATTTTGCGAACGAATTCGGATCGCCGCTCCCCGTTTTTTTGGAGAACGACATCAAAGCCGAAGCGCATTCGTTCGCGCTCGGTACGGCTCCGACGTTAACTACGGAACTCAGGCAGGCACTCGAGCGGTAGCTTGACAAAATTTTAATCCCTGATATAAAAAATATCATGCATCCTTCGGAAAATCCGCAACTAGAAACTCTACAACACCTGTACGAAGGACTGGATTCTCTCTTTGCTCCGAAAGCGAAACCGGGGCACGCATCTGCTTCTCTTGAAAGAAACCGTCTTCGCGAACTCCGCCGTTCTTCCGCGACGGATAACATCGGAGAAAAGGTATTTTTTGTGCCGAACGCGCATGGCTTTCTCAGACGCCGGCCCCACGGAGGAGTGAAACTTGTTGCGGCATACGTTCAAGCAGCCGCTTAAACCTGCACCTGACACAGAACTTTATATAGCGGCGGCGCTGTCGTCGTGGCAAACACCGTTACGGATTCTACTCGTATTCAATAGTTGCGGGAGGTTTTTGAGTGACGTCGAAGAGGACGCGGTTCACGCCGCGGACAGAGCCGACGATTCGGCTTGAAATTCTCTCTAAAAGTTCCTGCGGCATTTTGTGCCAGTCTGCACTCATGCCGTCTACCGAATCGACCGCGCGAAGCGCGATCATGTATTCGTACGTGCGCGCATCTCCCATAACTCCTACGGAGCGTACGGGAAGTAACGCCGCGAACGCTTGCCATATCTTCTCGTATTCGCCCGCCTCTCGCAGTTCTTCAGTAAATATGGCGTCTGCCTCGCGGAGTATTTCTAGACGCTCTTCGGTGACTTCCCCCACAATGCGCACTCCGAGGCCCGGCCCCGGAAATGGATGCCGCCATACCATGTCGTGCGGCAATCCTAGTTGCTCCCCTACTTTACGCACTTCGTCCTTATACAGGTCTTTTACCGGCTCAATCAGTTCAAGCTGCATCTCAGGCGGCAAGGTGAGATTGTGATGGCTCTTTATTTTCGCAGCGTGTTTACCGGTGGCCGCAGATTCTATCCTGTCCGGATAAATGGTCCCTTGCGCCAGATAAGTGACGGGAAATTCTTTGAGTTCTTTTTTGAGCGTCCGCTCGAAAATTTCTACGAACGAATGGCCGATGATGCGTCTTTTTTCTTCCGGGTCGTTCACGCCGGCAAGGCGCGCCAAAAAGGTCGAGCGGGCCTCGATAACATGCAAATTTTTAAAGCCGCGGGAACGAAGCGCGTTCGAAACGCTCTCGACCTCTCCTTTTCGCAACAGGCCCGTATCCACGAATACCGCGTGCAGACAGTTTCCTATCGCCTTATAAAGAAGGGTCGCCGCAACCAAAGAATCCACCCCTCCGGAAATGCCGACGATGACGTGACTTTCTCCCAATTCCCTTCTCAGGTCCGAGACGATCCGGGAAGCGACCGCTTTCATGTTCCAGTCTTTTTTAGCTCCGCAAATGCCGAACACAAAATTCGACAGTATCCGTTTCCCGCGAACCGTATGCGTCACTTCAGGATGGAACTGGATGTTATAAAATTTGCGCTTTTCATCGGAGTAGGCCGCATACCGACAGGTTTTGGTGGACGCCGTTTTCGTAAATCCTTTCGGTAGGGTATTCACCGTATCGCCGTGGGAGAACCATACCGTTTCGTTTGAAGAAAGCCCGTTGAGAAGGCTGTCTTTTTTCACTATTGAGAGATTTTCTTTCCCGAATTCGCGATGCTCCCCTCTTTTAACTTTTCCCTTAAGGAGATGCGCCATCGCCTGATGCCCGTAGCAGATTCCGAGAATAGGAACGCCGAGTTCGAATATTTTTTTGTCGGGAAGCGGACCGTTCGCAAGCACAGAATGCGGACTGCCGGAAAGAACAATACCCGCCGGAGCGAGCGCGGATATCTCCTCAATCGAAGCATCGCCGGGCAGTATTTCCGAGCGGACCCCAAGATCCCGGATGCGGCGCGCAATGAGGTGGGCGAACTGTCCTCCGTAATTGAGAACGAGAATCATGCCTCAGCATATCACGCAAGCGTCAGTCGCCCAATTTCTTCTTCCAATATTCGGTGATCCGTTTTGTCTTTTCTGCAGCGATTCCTGAGTATGATATGGGGTCTTTCAATATTTTTTTTTGTGCATCGCTCATCTTTTCAATATATGCCGCAATGCCGGGGTCGGAAAATGCCGCGTTTTCAAGGGTCTTGCCGTCTTTCTGCGCCGAAAGCGTGAGTGTGCGCACCGCTTCATGCGCGTCAGGGTGTCCGAGAGATGCCAAAAGCAGATAGAGCGGTTCCGCAGC
>JAFAQP010000085.1 GCA_019246385.1 Patescibacteria group bacterium
TAGGACATTACGAAGAAAATGAATCCTGAATATTATGGATAATCGAACATCACTATGGCAAAAATACTCGGCATAGATCTCGGTACCACGAATTCGGCGATGGCGATCGTCGAAGGAGGCGAGCCGCACATAATCGAAAACGCGGAAGGAAACCGAACCACCCCTTCGGTCGTCGCAATATCAAAAACCGGGGAACGGCTTGCCGGCCTTCTTGCCAAACGCCAGGCCGTTACGAATCCGAAAAATACGGTTTATCAGATAAAGCGCTTCATCGGCCACACCTTTGATGAGCCGGCCGTACAGAAGGACAAAAGCGCGGTACCGTACGAAACCCAAAAAGGAGCGACCGGAGGCGTGGAAGTGAAAATGGGGGATAAATGGTACCGGCCGGAAGAGATTTCCGCGATGATACTTCAAAAATTGAAAGTCGACGCCGAAGCGCGGCTTGGCGGCTCGATAACCGAAGCCGTGATCACTGTTCCCGCGTATTTCAACGATTCACAACGACAAGCAACCAAAGATGCCGGAAAGATCGCGGGCCTTGATGTGAAGCGGATCATCAACGAACCTACTGCGGCAGCCCTGGCCTATGGATTCGACAAAAAGAAAAATGAAAAAATAGCCGTCTTCGATTTCGGCGGCGGGACCTTCGACATCTCGATCCTTGAGGTGGGCGATGATGTCATAGAAGTGAAATCAACCGACGGCGACTCGCATCTGGGCGGACGCGACATCGACCAAAAAATAATGCAGTGGATAGGAGATGAGTTCAAAAAGGAATCGGGTATCGATGTCCTCACCGACCCCTTGGCAAAGCAGCGTATCGACGAAGCTGCAGAAAAAGCAAAAATAGAGCTCTCCAGCGCCTCCCAAAGCGAAATAAACATTCCCTTCATCACTTCGGACGCATCGGGGCCGCGGCATCTTCTCATGACATTGACGCGCGCGAAGCTCGAAGAGCTGTCGAAGGAATTCATCGACCGCGCGATGAGCATAACCAAGCGAGCGCTCGAAGCATCGCCCTTCAAGGTAAGCGATGTAAATGAAGTGATCCTGGTCGGCGGCCAGACCCGCATGCCGGCCCTTCAAAAAGCAGTGAAAGAGTATTTCGGCAAAGAACCGAACCTCTCGGTCAATCCCGATGAAGTAGTCGCGATAGGTGCCGCGATACAAGGCGGGATACTGGCGGGAGACGTAAAGGATGTGCTTTTGCTCGATGTTATTCCGCTCTCTCTGGGAATAGAAACGATGGGAGGGGTAGCGACGAAACTTATCGAAAAAAACACCACTATCCCGACGTCACGTTCGCAAACTTTCTCGACTGCCGCCGACAACCAAACGTCCGTAGAGATACACATCGTTCAGGGGGAGCGTGCCATGGCGCAAGATAATAAATCCCTCGGCCGCTTCATTCTCGACGGCATACCACCCGCGCCACGGGGCGTGCCTCAAGTCGAGGTCACGTTCGACGTCGACGCGAACGGCATACTGAAAGTGACTGCGAAGGACAAGGCGACCGGAAAGGAACAGTCAATCCGCATTGAAGCGCGTTCCGGATTGTCGGATACTGAAATAGAGCGCATGAGAAAAGATGCGGATGCGAACGCCGAAAATGACAGGAAAGCGCGTGAATTAGCAGAGGCGAGAAATATGGCTGACAGCATGGTCTATACGGCGGAGAAAGCGCTCGCCGAGCACGGCGCGAAGATACCGGAAGATGTTAAGAAATCCGTTGCAGACGCGATAGCGAAAGTGAAAGAAGATCACGGAAAAGGCGACCCGGATGCCCTCAAGGCTTCGACGCAGGCCCTGTCGAGTGAAATGCAAAAGATAGGGCAATATATGACGCAGGAAAACACCCAAAGCCAGCCGACGGAAGAACAATCGGACAACAATGCCGGAAGCGGGAACGGAGAAGGTCCGGTGACTGACGTCTAACGAATGGCTAAAGACTATTACCAGATACTGGGAGTCGATAAAAAAGCTTCCAAGGAAGATATAAAGAAGGCTTTTCGCACGCTCGCGCATAAATACCATCCGGACAAAAAAGGCGGTGATGAGGCCAAATTCAAAGAAGCGAGCGAAGCATACAGCATTCTTTCCGACGATAAGAAGCGCGCTCAGTACGACGCGTACGGCCAGACTTTTGCCCAAGGTGGAGCGCCGGGAGGATTCGATTTTTCCGGTTTTGGAGCAGAGGGCTTCGAGTTTAATATGGATGATCTCGGCGACATCTTCGGCGGCTTTTCCGATATTTTCGGAATGGGAAACCGGTCCCGGCAAGCCCGCGGTCGCGACATATCGATAGACATAGAACTGTCGTTTCGCGAATCAGTATTCGGCGTCACCCGCCGCGTGCTCATTACCAAAGACAGCACGTGCAGCCGTTGTTCCGGTTCCGGCGCCGAGCCCGGAACGAAAACAAAGCAGTGTCCCACCTGTAACGGCAAAGGCCAGATCGTCGAATCGCGTCGTTCGCCGTTTGGTACGTTCTCTGTTTCCTCGACCTGTACGACCTGCAAAGGGAGAAGGGTCATTCCAGAAAAACCATGCTCGGTCTGCCGAGGGTCCGGGATAGAGCGCCGGCAAGAAGAGATAACCGTTGTCGTACCTCCCGGTCTCGATGACGGGCAAGTCATTCGGATGGCAGCGCTCGGCGAAGCGATATCGGGAGGAGCTACGGGCGATTTATACGTAAAAGTGCATGTCAGGCCGGATCGCCGTTTTAGAAAGGAGGGATATAACATAGTCATGGATCTGCCGATAAAGGTGACGGATGCCCTTATCGGATCTTCCCGCACAATCGAGGCTCTCGACGGGAATGTCGAGATAAAAATTCCGCCGCTGCGCTCGACCGACGAAATATTGCGCATAAAAGGCAAGGGCGTTCCGGTAGGGCAGGGAAAACGCGGAGACCTTCTTATCCGGGTCCGGTTGGAATTTCCTCAAAAAGTCTCCTCGGAAGCAAAGACGCTTCTCGAAAAGCTGAGGAAAGAGGGCGTCTAGAGCCTGGTATACTTTTTAATCATGGGCACTCCGGAGAGTGAGATACAGATTTTTCTGAATCATCTTGGCGGGTTTGCAACCGATTTTCTTCCGCTTATTGTGCTCACCGGCCTTCTTCTTTTGTATTCAGTGTACTTCGGCAGGGACCGTTTTGCGCCCCTTATTGCCGGATTGTATGCCGCCCTTGTTCTCTACACCGCTTTCCCATATACGCTTGCGGTATTAGCAGGACCGCTCGCGAAGGTTCTTTTTTTTGGAGCGCTCACTGTGCTCACGACCTTTGCTTTTTCCGGCCTTTCGCACTTTATGGCACGCGCCGGCAGTTCATTGCTTTCCTCCATAATCCTCTCAATTGCCGTAGCCGGTTTTCTCACGGCGATATCACTCCATACGCTTCCCGTAACCGAGGTATACCACTTCAATGCCGCCACAAAAGCGTTGTTCGCTACAAACCAGGCTTTCTTCTGGTGGCTCGCCGCTCCATTGGTCGCGGTATTCTTTTTCGGCTCGTAAGCCGGTCAGATTTTTGAAGCTCCAGTTATGGCGCCCGGACTGATAGACGTCACTGCGCCCGAAAAATAGGGAGTTAATGAAACTCCGCTGGTATCCCCCGTATCGGTGAGAAAGACGTCGGTTCCCGAGACATTGGTATTTCCTCCCGGTACGGGCGCAATGCCGAAGCCGTATGATTCGCCCGTCAGCCCTATATCCGAAGCGTAATAGAGATCAAACTTTACTGTTCTGTTCGCTCCGCTTCCGGTAAGATCGCCTTTGAGGACAGCGTCTATGCTTTCGCCTTTGTTGATCGGAATGCCGTTATCCGGGAAAACCGAAGTGTAATATCTTCCGTCCTGCGTCTCAGCCGGATAGGAGACGCCCTTCACCACCGTGGCGAGGTTCGCGAGATCTGAAGAAGCGGCACTGCCGGTCTGCTCCCAGTTGATCGAGCCAAGCCGGAGATTCTCCGCAGAACCCGCTTCGATGCGTATACCTGCAAAACGTACGCCTGTATCTTGTATGTATCGTGTCTGGTCTCCGTGCGGATCGTCAGGTGCTAACGTCGTGTCAGCGTTTCCGATAACCAAAGAAGCATTCACGGATTGTGACGTGCCGCGTATGGGCAAAGATCCTGAAACAGGAGAGTCGGTTTGGATGGAATCTAACTGGAGTGCAGGCATTTCCCCGTCATTTGCCGATAAATCGACATTCATATCGCCCACGATGGTGTATGTCTGCGACGTGCCTGCCGGTATGGTGAAGGGGTCGTGGAGAACGACCTGATGTTTTGCGTTCAGGTATCCGAAGCTGAACTCTACTCCCGTCGGATCCAGAAAACCGACGTCGTAAAAGGCGCTGTCGCTTCCCACTCCCACGCGCTCAATAGTGACTCCGTGTACCGTCACGTCTTTCGATCCTGCGGAAAAGGTCACGGTAGTAAAGGGGACATACAACGCATTTGCTGGCGCGATCGTATGAGCTGGCTGTGTACCAACAGTGATGGTAAGCATATCCGTGCTCGAGGTCGCGATCTGCGGCGGCGTCGACGTCGCTCCTAAAGCAGGGGGCACGGCTGGAAGAGAGCAGAGTTGATTAAGCTTTGCGCGCGTCATGGCGCCCACCGTGCCGGTCCCTTGCGTAAGATCGCTCGGGACAAGAATGTCAGCGGCATATTTTTCCTGAAATTTAGAAACCGCTTTTGCGGTCAAGCTTCCGTATCGGGTCGTTTCCATTCCCGGCGAGCCCGGGCCGCTTGCCGCAATTCGCGTTTCTATATCGCCATTTAAAAATAGCTGTAGATTCTGCACAGATGTTCCTGTAGAGCCCACTTTCAGGTTCTGCGCCCACGTATAAGGACAAACTGAGGATGCGAATGCAAAGTGGGGCAGGGAGAAGGCGATAAAAATGCCCGCTATCGCCACCGAATAGATTCCCCGAAAGCGCATGCTTCCAGTATATATCCAAGAATGCCAAGTTTTGCGGCCTCGGGGGGGATATGCCCATGCGAGGGATGGGCTGATGTTAACGATGCTAAAATAACTTTCGATGGGAAGCGAGCTTGGCATTGCCATTGCCGCCGGTTTTGCAGGGATGTTTGGCTGGGGACTGGCGGATTTTTTTGCAAAAAAAACTATAGATACTATCGGAGACTATCTTACGCTTGCATGGGCGGGTGTTTTCGGAAGCATCGTTTTTGTTTTCGCGTTGCTCTATCGGTCTGCGCAAGGGATCCCACCAAGATATCCGACGAATATTCTCAGTTGGACGCTGTTAGCCTTTTTTGGGGCGCTCCAGGCTACCGTATATCTATTCGCATACAAAGGATTCGGTAAGGGGCAGGTAGCGGTCCTTAATCCCATTTTCGCATCCTTTTCAGGCATTGTGGCGCTCGTCTCGATACTTTTTTTGGGCGAGCAAGTGACCGCCCTGCGCGTCGGCGTCCTGCTCGTCATCTTTGCTGGTGTCATGCTCGTGAGCATTGATCCGAGCGCTTTTCTCAGCCGGAAAGGGAGTATTGCCACCGTTCCCGGCTTCAAGGAGATACTTTCGGCAACCCTTCTCGCCTCGGTGTGGACTCTCCTTTGGAAATTATTCGTTACGGGAAAAGACTGGCTTGCCTATGCCGCATGCATGTTCTTCTTTATGACTGGCGCCGTTTTTATATGGCTCTGGACTCAAAAAATAAAAACAGGAATCGGCTCTAAGAACGTATGGCTTTTGGTCGCTCTCATAGGAGTTTCAGAAACGGTTGCGTATCTCGGCATAAGCATCGGGTATAGCGCAACCAGCCTAACGAGCGTGGTTGCGCTTTTGAGCGGCGCGTTTTCGATTCCCACCATTATCTGCGCTCGGTTGTTTCTCGGCGAAAGAACGACCGCCATTCAGACTTGGGGAAGCGCAGTGGTTGTTCTCGGCATAGCATTACTTGCATTTGCCTAAGGCTATGAGTGATATTTTTGATCAGGAAACGTTGGAAAAATTCGCAAAAGAAACGCCGTGTTTCGTTTTTTCAAAGGCGAAACTGAATGAAACGTACGCAAAGTTTAAAACCTGTTTTCCGAATGCATCCGTTCATTACGCGATGAAGGCCGACGCAGAAGAGGGTGTGCTTACTACTCTGTACGAAGCGGGCGCTGGATTCGAGGCAGCGTCGCTCTATGAACTTCAGCTCTTAGTGAAGCATGGCATTCCTCCCGACCGGATAATTTACGGCACGTCTGTGAAGCCTCGTTCGCATATACGAAAGTTTGTCGAATACGGAGTGGACCGCTTTGCTTTCGATTCACATTCTGAACTGGATAAAATAGCTGCGCTTTCGCCTCATGCGCGAGTATACGTGCGGATGAACGTGAACGACGCGGGGAGCGTGTACCGTTTTTCCGAAAAATTTGGCACGGCGCGCGAGAACGTGGTCCCCCTTCTTGTACGCGCAAAAGAAATAGGCCTCATTCCCTACGGCATCAGCTTCCACGTGGGCTCTCAGGCAAGTAACCCCTTAGCGTGGGCA
>JAFAQP010000022.1 GCA_019246385.1 Patescibacteria group bacterium
AGAAATGCCTTTCCTGCGTACTTCCTTTTAGATCCATGGACATCCTCAATATAACGAAAGAAAAAGGCGAAAAATTCAAGATACTCGCCGGCACGGACCGCTCCCAGATCGGCGTGATGACTATCGGTCCCGGTGAAGATTCGGGCCCGAAAGAGGTCCACGACGGAGATCAGGTTATATACGTCATAGAAGGAGAAGCCGATGTCGAGTTTGAGGGAGAACATGCGGCGCTTCACGAAGGAGAAGCGCTTATTATTCCTGCAGGCGCCGATCATTCAATAAAAAATAACGGCATCGAAACTCTTTTCTTTCTCACTTTTTATGCTCCGCCAGCATATTAAGGACGGTTTCCCGGAAAAAATCACAAAAGCTTCATTCAGCGACATCTAAAATAGAAAAATCCGATGCGAAGAGATTGATCAGGACTCTGCGCATCGTAGAAATCCACTGATCTTAGCAGGCTAACCTCGTTCATATGGCACAACATCGAGGGAGGGGTTCTTCCGGCGGCGGTTCCCGCTCAGGCTCGAGATCTAACTCGAACCGCAGCGGTAACAGGAACGCCGAGAGGGATTCAAGAGGCAGATTCACGTAATCAGACGTTCGTAAAAAAGGATTCTTACCAAATAAAAAATAAAATCAAACTTATGGCAAACGATAAAAAACAAAACGAGCAAGGATCTCAGGGAAACCAAGGATCTAATGAGCAGATGCGCGGGCAAGGAGGTCAGCGTTCCCAACAGGGAGGCCAGTTCTCTGGAGACAATAATCAGCAAAGCGAACAATAAAGCGCGCTTGCTTTCGCGAGGGATGAAAACCGGCCGCTTCGGCGGCCGGTTTTCATATGGCGGAATAAAGAATCGCACTTTTCGGCCATTCCGTCCCGCATTCTCTATCTAATATTTGTCTCCCAAGGTATACTCGCTCTATGGAAAACGCACAAGTGGGAATCATTATGGGATCGGACTCTGATCTTACCGTCATGAAAGCGGCGGCGGATGTATTAGAAGCTGAATTCGGCATCGCTTCTTCAGTAACGGCTCTTTCCGCTCATCGCGCTCCCGAAGAGGTGGCTGCCTACGCGAGAACGGCGGGCGAGCAAGGACTCAAAGTCATTATCGCGGGAGCCGGAGTGGCGGCGCATTTGCCGGGCGTCATAGCTGCCTTCACGCCTCTTCCCGTTATCGGCGTTCCGATAAAAAGCTCTGCGACCGCAGGCATCGATTCGCTGTTCGCTATCGCGCAAATGCCCCCGGGAGTGCCTGTCGCGACCGTCGCCATTAACGGCGCAAAAAACGCGGGAATACTGGCGGCCGAAATGATAGGGACCGGAGACGCCGCCGTGCGGGAAAAGGTGATGGCATACAAGGAAAAGATGCGGGACGAAGTCGTCGGCAAAGCCGAAAAGATGCAGGAGTACGGATTCAAAAAATACATGGAAGAGAACGGCCTTGCATGACAAAAGAGGAGCGCGTCGATATCTGCGCGCGCGTGAGACAAAAAGCATCCGAAGCAGTCACAAAAATTCTTACAAAGAGTCATAATCCGAACGAAGCGCATGTCGCTGCCGAACTCTGGAAGGAAGTCGGGAAGAATGCGGAACTGTATGAACGTGGCTGGTACGATCCGCCTCCAGGCGGCGCGGCTGCTCTTTTTGCCCCGCATGATTCTTTAGGACGTTTGCTTTTCGACTCATTAAGAAAAAAGGAATTCTGGCCTTCGGCAGAACACACACTGAATTCCGATGCGGTCGGATTCGTGTATCTTTCGCCAGTGCATAAGGAAACGGGAATAATCGGAGATTTCGCGATAACGGTGTACACGGGAACAGATCCCCATATCAAAGGTCATATACAGCGTTGTCTTCATATCACGGAAAAAGTCGCCGCGTATGCGGAAATGGGCATGGAATTGCGGGAGATCCATGCATATGCGCAACGCCTGCTGCGAGACGAAAAACTTTCAAATAAAAGAACGCTGACCTACACCGATATGACGGGTACCAACATCGGCCATACTATTCCCTGGACTTACGAAGATCATAGCCTACCCGAAACAGCAATAGTACAGAGCCGAGATTTTGACGCACTCAAAAACCTCATAAGCGCGAAAAGAGTGAATCTCAACAGCGAAGAACGATTCCGCATACCTGAAACGATCGCCTTTACCGTGGAGTTGCGCTTGGAAGATGCGGAAGACCCTGGGCTTCCGAACGCGTATTACCACCTCATCGTTTCCTTTTCGAAGGGAAAAAAGAAAGTGTTCTCGAATTTCAACGACGTATTTGTGGGAATGGAAATAGAAGGCTATCTTATGAGTACGTTCTAAACTATGTCGGGAGAAAGCGAGTACGCCAAAGCCGGAGTCGATTACTCGAAGATGGAGCCGTTCAAGATGGCCATGATCGCCGCAGGGAAAAAAACGCTCACGTTTCCGAATAAGCGAGGCGTCTTCGTGAACGAAGAGACGACACATGCGCACGGCGCAGTGTTTGAATACCGCGGCGCCGAAACGCACCTCTGGTCGAAAACGCAGGAGGATCTCGGAAACAAGAATTGGATAGCCGAATGGATGTACGAAAGGACCGGAAAAAGCCATTACGACGCCATGGCGACCGATACCGCGCTCATCGTCGTCAATGATGTTATCGCGCAGGGTGCGATGCCGGTCGTGTTCACCGACCAACTGGAAGCGTCCGACAGCTCCTGGTATGCGGACGAAAAACGTGCGCAGGATTTTGCGAATGGTTTTCTATCGGTATGCGAAGAGGTCGGCATGGCGTTGCCAGCGGGAGAGTCGGCGAGCGTGAAATATATAATCAATCCCAAAGGCCCGGTGCAGCAAATCGCCGCTTTGAGCGGCTCGGTTACCGGCATCATCGCTCCGAAAGAGCGGCTCGTGACCGGAAAAGATTTGGTGCCCGGAGACCATATCATCGCCGTCGCATCGAGCGGCCTCCATGCAAACGGCATTTCTCTCGTCATCGCCAAAGCGATGGAACTGCCCGAGCAATTCCTCACGAAGCTTCCGAACGGCAACGCTCTCGGAGAGGAAGCGCTTATTCCGACCCGCTCGTATGTCGCGCTCATCGAAGCTTTGCTTGAGGCGAATATCCATATTCACGCACTCCTTCCCGGCACTGGCGACGGGGTAGGAAAAATCGCGTTCGATAAACGAGACTTTACCTACCGCATCCGCGCGTGGCTTCCTTCCGTTCCCCCGTTGTTCGAATATTTCAGGAACGAGCTTCGGATTCCGCTTCGCGATTGCTTAAAAACCTTCAATTGGGGGGCCGGCTATTATATTTTCGCTTCCGAGCACGATGTGGACAAAATAGTATCCATAGGAACAAAAGCCGGATATACGCTGGCAGATGTCGGCGTTGTCGAAACAGGGAAGCGTGAGGTATTATTCGAGCCTGAACAAATAACATTGAACCCGCCCGGAGAATGAACTATGGATGCGATCAAAGAAACAGATTTTAAGAACCTCGGAGAGAAAAAGAAAGGCAAAGTACGCGATATATACGTCCAATCGGAGCGGCTTATCCTCATTTCGACCGATCGCCACTCTTCTTTCGATCGTATCATCGCCCATATTCCGTATAAAGGAGCGGTGCTCAATCTCTCAAGCGCTTTTTGGTTCGAAAAAACGGCCGATATTATTCCGAACCATGTTATCGAGGTTCCCGATCCAAATGTAACGGTCGCCAAGCGGGTGAAGCCGTTAGCCGTTGAGGCGGTGATGCGCGGCTATTTGACCGGTACCACGTCGACCTCTATTTGGACTCGTTACCAGAACGGCGAGCGCGTTTTCGGCGGAGTGACTCTCGGAGAGAATCTCAAGAAAAATACGAAACTCCCCGAACCGATCTTTGATCCCACGACCAAGGAAGACACGCACGATCGTGCGCTTTCTCTCGAGGATCTCGTGAACGAAGGATTCATAACGGGAGAATTGTTGGATAAGGTAAAAGCTGCGGCGCTCGCGCTTTTCAAGCGCGGTCAGGAGGTAGCCGCTCTGCACGGGCTTATTCTCGTCGATACGAAGTATGAATTCGGCGTCGATGAGAACGGCAGGCTCATCCTTATCGATGAGATACACACGCCGGATTCTTCCCGGTACTGGAAACTCGGCTCGTATGATGAGCGTCTCGCGAATGGTGAAGAACCCGAATATTTCGACAAAGAATTTTTGCGCATATGGTTCAAGGATCATTCAGATCCGTACAAAGATGAAGTGCTTCCGGATGCGCCGCCGGAAATGATCGCGGAACTTTCCCGCCGTTACATAGAAATATACGAGACTCTTACGGGAGAAAAATTTTCCATCGACGAGTCTTTGCCGCCCGAAGAGCGGATGAAAAAGAATCTTGCCAAATTCGCCATTTGATTGAAAGGTTTTTTCGAGGTATGATCAGCGTATCCCTCGCGGGGTTTTTTATTGCCTTATCGACATAACCTTCGCGGCGAAGCGGACCGAATATGGAAATTAGGAACATAGCGATAATTGCGCACGTTGACCATGGGAAGACCACACTGACGGATGCTCTTTTGAAGCAGACGGGCGTTGCCGAAGAAGGGGTTTCAATGGACAGCAACAAGCTTGAACTTGAGCGGGGCATCACTATTTACGCGAAGAACGCCGCTGTTCCGTATAAAGGAACAAAGATAAATATCGTCGACACTCCCGGACATGCCGATTTCGGCAGCGAAGTGGAACGCGTACTCCGTTCCATAGACTGCGTGCTTCTCGTCGTCGATGCGCAAGAAGGCCCCATGCCGCAGACCAGATTCGTCCTCAAGAAATCGCTCGAATTGGGCCTAAAGCCCATAGTCGTCATCAACAAGATAGACAAGCCGGCGGCAGACCCCGCGCGTACGGAAGAACAGGTTCTCGAACTGTTCCTCGAGCTCGGCGCGAACGATGCGCAGGCGGATTTTCCGGTCGTCTATGCGATAGGCAGGCAGGGAATAGCCAAAGCAAAGCTTGAAGACGATTCCGCGAACCTCACGCCTCTCCTTGAAACCATCCTTTCCCATGTCCCTTCCGCCTCCGGCGCGCCCGCAGATGTTCCGCTTTTAGCCCAGCCGTTCAATCTCGCCTACGACAATTTTCTCGGAAGGATGGCTGTGGCCCGCATTTACCAAGGGACGATATCTGTCGGGCAGAACGTTTTCATACGGAAGCCGGATGGTGAAGTGCGAACGGGAAAAATAACCAAACTCTTCACTTTCCGCGGCCTCAGGAGGGAAGAAACAAATTCGGCAAGCTCTGGTGATATTGTGCTCATCGCCGGTCTTCCCGACATATTCATCGGAGAAACCATTGCATCCGACAAAGATACGGAGCCGTTGCCCGCTATAGCGATAGATGAGCCTACGATAGTGCTCAATTTTTATCCGAATTCATCACCTTTCGGCGGCAGGGAAGGAAAGTTCGTGACAACCCGCCAAATACGCGAACGTCTGGAACGGGAGCTCGAAGTCAACGTAGGCCTAAAGGTCGATTTTTCCTCTTCTGAACTTTTCGAAGTATCGGGCCGCGGCGAGCTCCATATCTCGATACTCATCGAAAATATGCGCCGGGAGGGATTTGAACTCCAGGTTTCCCAGCCCAAGGTCATCGTGCACCACGAGAACGGCGTACAGATGGAGCCTTTCGAAGAGGTCATCATAGATACGCCGAACGAATTCCAGGGCGTTATCATCGAGCGACTAGGGCAGCGCGGTTTCGTGCTCCAAAATCTTCTGACTCACGATGCTGCCGTACGGCTTATTCTTGAAGGACCAACGCGCGGACTTTTGGGTTACCGGAACCAGTTCGTCATCGACACCAAGGGGGAGGGAATACTTTCTTCGAGAGTCATCGGATTCAAGCCGTATGCCGGAGAAATAAAAAAACGCCAAGTTGGCTCCATGATATCGATGGCGAATGGGAAGGCCCTGGGATTCTCTTTATGGAACCTGCAGGAACGGGGGACCTTATATATAGGTCCGACCACCGAAGTGTATGAGGGCATGGTCATTGGGAACACAGCCAAAGGAGAAGAAATGACTGTGAACCCGACCAAAGGCAAGCAGCTTTCGAATATGCGCGCATCCGGCTCGGACGAGGCGATAGATCTCATCCCGCCCTATACGCTCACGATAGAGCGAGGGCTTGAGGTAATGGCAGAAGACGAGTTTTTGGAGATTACACCGCTTTCCGTGCGCCTGCGAAAACAGTTGCTGACAGAAAACGAACGCGCAAAAGCGAAACGCACCGATTAGTGAAGCTGGATTAAATCTCATTTGACATCCTTGTTTTTTTACTAGCATACGTTCCAGGATAGGGGCTAATGAGCGCAAGGACAGATAATAGAAGGGCTGGTATACTAAATTCCATGAATACCAATAGAAGAAACTACATAATTGCTGGAATCGTTATTTTGCTCGCCATTGTTTTTGGCGGATACGTTTCTTATTCTTCCTACGCCGGTTCCAAAGGAACTGCACCGGGCGCTCTCGATGCATTCGTTAATTGTATAAAAGGAAAAGGCATCAAGTTCTACGGGGCATTTTGGTGTCCGCACTGCCAAAGGACCAAAGCTGAGTTCGGCGATTCCGCCAAAAATCTTCCGTATGTGGAATGCTCGACTCCCGACGGACAGGGACAAACGCAGATATGCATCGACAAAAAGATAGTCGAATATCCGACATGGATGCTTCCCGATGGGACGCGGGTAACCGGAGAACATACACTTTCCGAATTATCGCAGGACTTTTCCTGCTCGTTGCCCGCCGGCGTGTCGTAGTGTTCCATGCCAAATCTTGAGACCTTCAATCACCTGATAGGCATAAGTGTCCTCCTGACGCAGGTCATTGCTCTCGCGCTTTTCGGATTGTATTTTCTTCGAAATGAAAAAAACTTTATGGCTTTTTCGGCTTTTATGGGCAGGTGGGGCTTATGGCTCGCATTTTTCGTGTCTTTGTTCGCGACGATTATGAGTCTCGCGTATTCGGACTATTTCGGCCTCGTTCCCTGCAGCCTGTGCTGGTTCCAACGTATGCTTCTTTTCCCCCAGGTCATCCTTTTTCTCATGGCTGCGGCGAAGAAAGACATATATATCGCGGACTACTCGATAGTTCTTTCGGTGATCGGAGCTGCGATATCGCTGTATCAACATTACATTCAAATGACCGGCGAAAGTCCCTTGCCGTGCCCGGTTTCCGGAGGTGACTGCGTAAAGCGATTTCTGTTCGAATTCAACTACATCACCATACCCCTTGCCGCATTTTCCGCTTTCGCCCTTCTTTTCGTGCTTATGCTCTACGTCCGGGCGCGCCCACGAGCCAGTCGATCTTTTTCGTGAAGGGGAAATAGGCCATATGCTATACTGCCCGCCTTATCCGCTTTAACGTTTTTATATGGATATAGAACCAACTCCAGGCCCTACGCCCCCGGGACCGATGCCAACTCCTCCGAATCCGGCAGGGCCGATGTCTCCGGACGATGAAAATACTGAAAAGGAAAAGATGGACTCGGGAGAAGAGGAAGAAATGTCCGACACAGACAAGGAAGCATAGAAAAATCGCCCCGTTACGGGGCGATTTTTCTATGAGAGAATTAATCCGATGAGCGAAATGTCGATCGCCTTCCTCGGAGGACTCATTTCTTTTCTTTCGCCATGCATTCTTCCAATAATTCCTGGTTATTTAGCATACCTTGCCGGTTCTATTACCGAGACGCCCGGCAAGAAAGGCCGCCTTCAAATATTCCTTAACAGCATTTTTTTTGTTTTGGGATTCTCTATTGTCTTCGCCCTTTTGGGCGTTCTTCTGAACAGCGTTCTGCAACATGCGGCGTACGGAGTCGAGACGTGGCTTTCCCGAGTCGGGGGCACCCTTATTATCTTTTTCGGATTATATCTTTCAGGGCTTATTACGGTTCCTTTTCTTGATCGAGAACACAAGTTTCGATTCAAAAAAAGATTCTCTTCCCGATATATTACTTCCTTTGTTTTCGGCGCCGCATTTGCGGCCGGCTGGACGCCGTGCGTTGGCGCGGCATTAGGCGCCATATTAGCGCTCGCAGCGACTCAACCCACCGCAGCATTCTCTCTTTTGGTGGCGTACTCCTTAGGCTTAGGAATTCCATTTTTGATCGTGGGAGCCTTCGCTTCGCAATCTACGCAGATCATTGCAAAGCTCGGTCCTTTTCTCCGCTACGCGAACGTCGTATTCGGAATTATTCTTATTATCTTAGGTATCCTCGTCTTTACGCAAAGCCTTCCTCTTATCGCGAACTTTCAACTCCTGAATTCGGTCCTGCTTCACTGATATGCAGGCATCTCGCCAAACGGTCCTCACTATTATCGTTCTCGGAGCGATAATTCTCGCCATTGTGTTCCTGGAAACCCGCCACGCGGGCCCCCGTGCGCTTATACCCGGTTCGGCCGATGTCACGCCGGGCGCACTGGAGAGCGTGGGAACCTCGACCGCGAACGCCGCGCGCATTGCGGAGAAAAAACTGCGATACGCACCCGCGAAGGAGATTACTGAGCCTACGGGCTTCATCAATACGGAACCTTTTACCATACAAAGCCTTGTGGGAAAAAAAGTCGTACTCCTGGATTTCTGGACTTATTCCTGCATCAATTGCATTCGCACGCTTCCGTATGTCGAAGCATGGGCTCAAAAATACCAGGATGCTGGACTCGTGGTCGTCGGTATCCATACACCTGAGTTCGATTTCGAAAAGGTATTTGCGAACGTAGAGATGGCCGTCAAAAAATTCGGCATCACGTATCCGGTGGTGCTCGACAGCCAGTATGGCACCTGGAGTGCCTATGGCAATAATTATTGGCCGCAGGACTATCTCATCGATATTGACGGCTTCATCGCCGACAGCCATATCGGCGAAGGAGATTATGCGCAGACAGAAGAAGAGATACAGAACCTCCTTGCGGAGCGGAACTCCGTCCTCGGCCTTCATACGCCGATACCTACGGGCGTCGTAAGGCCAGCCTCAGAAACGGTAAATGAATCACTGCCGCTTTCGCCCGAAACGTATTTCGGGTCCGCACGGAACGAATACCTGGGAAACGGTACGATAGAGAAACAACAGGTCGCCGATTTTAAGCTGCCGAAAGATATATCCGCGCCGAACGTCTTTTACCTTTCCGGAACGTGGGACATAGAATCTCAATACGCTGAAACAAAGGCTGCGGGAGCGGGGATCGCGTACAATTATGAGGCACAGAATCTATATTTTGTCGCTGCAGCACAAGGCTCCTCAGCGCTCCTCAGGGTACTTGTCGACGGAAAACCTATCTCATCTGATATGAGAGGGGGTGACGTCGGCCCTGATGGACTTCTTCGCATCAACGAGAACCGCCTGTATAGCGTAGTGAAAGCGTCCGCATGGGGAACACACCATATAGAACTGCAACTCGAGTCGGGCATACTGCGAGCGTTTACCTTTACCTTCGGGTGATGTAATACTTGAAGATATGGGCTCTCTTGCACGATTATTCCTCTCTCTCATACTCCTCGGCGCTGTCTTTTTTGGTTGGTATGCGGTCGAGCGGGCAAGCCCCCGCCCGTTCGCTTCTTCGGCGCCGATCGCTGCGACTTCAAGCGTTCCATCATCGTCCGCGTATGTGAACGCTTCGGAGGATCTGATATTTGCTACTGCTCCCAAGCCCGGCGCTACGCTTACCTCTACTATCCTACTAAAAGGATTCGCGCGGGGGAGTTGGTATTTCGAAGCCGTATTTCCCATCGTAGTCATCAATAAGGATGGAATGACGATAGGACAGGGCCAAGGACGCGCAGACGGCGATTGGATGACCAACGCCTTCGTTCCGTTCAGTACGGAAATAGACCTCAAAGCGCCCTATAGCGGCCCCGCCATCATCAAGCTCGAAAAGGACAATCCGTCAGGCGACCCTTCCCGGGACGCGTCACTGTCAATTCCCGTTACGCTTCAATAGTCTTCATATTTTCTCCATCCAGACTGTGGTTGAATTTCCAGCATATGCTTATAACCATAGGTGTCATTCTTCTGGTCTTGTGGCTTTTAGGAGTAGTGGGCGTGTATTCGATAGGATGGTTCGTACACATCCTTTTATTGGCGGCCATCATCATGTTCCTGATCCGTATTATTCAAGGAAGAAATCCGGTTCGATAATTTACGAAGATCTCACCAGCATATAACCGCCCCGCAAGGGCGGTTATTGCGTGATAGGATAACAATATGGATGGGGGACAGCAGGCGCTCATTGAAAAAATATCGGCACTGGAGGTAAAAGTAGACAAAGTCTACGCATCTTCCGAAAAAATGAGAAAATATTTCTTGTGGACCGGCATCATAACAATAGCGGTCATTGTCATACCACTTCTTATCCTTCCATTCGTGATACCCGCGTTTCTCTCGTCAGTCAGTCTTCCTTCAGGATACTGACTGCGTAGATTGGGCGGCCGAGAGGACCTTCCAAAGAGTGCGGAAGTAAGCTATTCGGCCCCGGCGCTCAACCACCTGTCGGTCTGCTGAAGCAGATTGCCTATTCCGTCAAAAAATTCCTTCACCGCTATGCTGTGGTGATAGCCGTAATAGCAGACAAAAATCGCGGCCGCGAATTCGATGAGGAGCACTACTTCTCGTATAAATCGTCCCCAAAAAGATGGCATCCTTCGCTCCTGACGAAGCGGTCGTATCCACTCGTCCTGTTTTCGGCGTTTCCACCGATACGACCATTTTTTCCAGCGTTCGCTATTTCGCATCTGCGCATATTCTTCCTGCGCCCGCTTCATTATTGCTTCAGCGGTAAGAGGAGTACCGAAAGCTTCAGCACGTGCTTCGGGGGTCTCCGCGACGGGTAGTATTAAAACAAGGATGAAATACGCAATTATGCCGAGCCCATGAGCAATGACCGTACAGAGAATAAAAATGAAACGCATGAGAGAAACGTCCATATTGAAATAGGCAGCGAAGCCGTTTGCAACACCGCTTATGATGGCGCCATTTCGGATGCGGTAAAGCTTTTTAGGCGTTTCGGCATTGTTTGTTTCATGGTCCGACCCAGCCGCATCTGTTTCTTTCACTTCTCCTATCTCCGCAAGTATTTTTTGGATTTCGGAAACAAGGATTACGTTCTTGTTACGCATGAGGTATCCCTCGCACTTTTCGCCGATCGCCCGCTCGATATCCGATACAATCTCCTCGGCATCGGGATTCCCGTCCAAACGACGCCTGGCATCCGATAGATACGTTTTGAGAATGCCATACGCTTCTTCTTCGAACGTATAGGCGGTACCGGCAAGATGAATGGTGAGTACTTTATCCATGGTTCGTTCCTAAATGTTGTATAGTGGTTATAATTTTTTTCCAATATTCCCTGAATCGCCGCAACTCTTCTTTCCCCCTTGGGGTTAGGTGGTAATATTTCCGCGGCGGTCCGGCATCCGATTCGCGCCATTCATATTCGAGGCTCCCTTCCCGCCGCAGCCTGCTTAAGAGGGGATAGAGCGTCCCTTCCTGCGTTCTGAATTCCGTTTTGGCCAACCGGTCTATGATGTCCGCCACATACGCCTCGTTGCGATTAAGGACGGCAAGAACAGCGAACTCTAGAAGTCCCGACTTTACTGCGGAGAACCGATCATTTGGTTGCGACATAAGCTACCTTGTAGTTACAAGGTAGTAAAGCTGGCACGGATTGTCAAGCGGGAAAATGCCGTAGTTCAGTTTTCGATCATTCCGGTAAGACGATCAGCGACCAAGAAAAAATCTTTCGAGCGCGTGTCGCGCGGCCGGGGAAGCTCTATCGTTTCGATCTTTCGTATGGTCCCGGGTTCCTTGCTGAAGATGATCACGCGGTCTGAAAGCTCGACTGCGTCGGCTATAATATGGTTCACCATGAGAACGCTCATTTTGTAACGTTCCCATAATTCAAGAATGTCTTTCTTGAGGCTTGTCGAGGTGAGGGAATCAAGGCTCGCGAACGGTTCATCCATAAGTAAAAGGTCTGGCTCTATCGCTATGGCCCGCGCTATCGCCACTCTCTGCCGCTGGCCGCCTGAAAGTTGATGCGGATAACGCTCTTCCAGTCCAGCGAGCCCCACTTCCTTCATTTTTTCGCGCGCTCTCTTCTGTCTCGCCTGCTTCGGCATTCCTTCCATGAAAAGGCCGAATGCCGCATTATCCAAAGCGGTAAGCCAGGGGAAAATGCCGTGACCTTGGAATATCATCGCTGGTTTTTTGAAATTTTTAACAACGGTTCCGCTAGTCAAAAAAATGACGCCAGCAATGGCACGCAGTAGAGTTGATTTGCCAGCACCTGACGGACCGATAATGGATACGAATTCCTTTTCTGCGAGCGAAAAACTCACATCCTTGAAAGCATATGAAGATTTCTTCGCATCCTTAAAGCGAAATGTCGCGCGTTCGAGAGAAAGTACGGCATTTTTCATACTTCGCTATAACGCCGAGCGGAATGAAGGAGGGGTACCCAAATGAGGCGACTGACCACGAACACAAGAAAGAGAAGGGAAAGTATGCCGATCGCGAGCAGGCGTTGATTGCCTCCCGTGCCTGCCGCGTTCAGGAAGGAGCCGATACCGCGCACGTTCGTTATTATTTCTGCTCCGATGACGGATTCCCATCCTATCGAAATTCCTACGATCGAACCTGTAACAAGGGCGGGGAATGAGAGCGGAAGAAGATAGTAGGCGATTTTTTTCCAGCCTGAAGCGCCGAATACTTTTGCGGCATCCGATAATTCTTCGCGCGCGCCCAAAATCGCGCTTGCCGCATAGAACATGATCGGCCAGACGATGGATGTCGCGGCAAAGAGAATTATCATGGCGGAGCCATAGCCCAATGCGGTGATAAAAAGAGGAATCAAGGCGAAAGAGGGGATATTCTGTAACACATCGAAAATCGGCAGGAGACGCTCCCCGAAGGGCGACGCCCCGATCATGAGCGCGAGCGACGCGCCAACTAAAAGAGAAAGCGTATAGCCGATGAAAAGGCGTGAAAAGGAAAGGCTTAAGGCGGACCCTACGGTCATCCATGGAATATCAGCGAAATATCCCGCTATCAGAAGAATCGCGGCTGTGGCGGTTATAAGAAGAAGAGTAGCGGCGAAGTGCCGGGCGGTCTTGTATGAGCGGAAGCGGTGCGCTCCGTGGTACATATGGACAGTCTAGCGTAGAATATGCGCATGAACATTCACCCGGTACTCGTTCATTTTCCGGTGGCACTTCTCACTCTCTATTCCGTTTTAGAGATCCTGCCGCTCGCTCAATGGTGGCCAAAGGGAAACTGGGATTTCATGCGGAGTTTTCTTTTATATCTCGGCACGTTGACTCTCTATCCCGTACTGCTTTCTGGCTTCGTGGCGGAAGACTTAGGGTCGCACAATGGAGCGCTTCCGTATCACAAAGTCGCCGCCCTTATCACCGTCGTCATTTTTACGCTTGCTTCTTTAATTTCGCTGTGGCGGAAAGGACATGACAAAGGCGTAGCAGTTCAGAAAGTTTTCGCTGTTCTCGGTCTTATCGCTCTCGTTATAGTGGGAACCTTAGGAGGTGCGGTCGCGTACGGCTACTACAACGATCCGTTTACCTCGATGTTGACGAGTTTTTTTGGCCTTCAATAAA
>JAFAQP010000105.1 GCA_019246385.1 Patescibacteria group bacterium
TTTCGCTTCTTTCGCCGCTGCGAAAGTCCTGTTGCGCACGTCAAGAACGTGCCGTGCTCTGAGGCGTCTCTCCCCTGCACGGGCTGCGGAGCTTCGGCGATCAAGCGCCGAAGAATGCCCAACACGCTTTTCGCGACCGAATTCCTGAGGGGCGGCCATATAACTATTGTACGCCCTGAAACAACTCCGCGTACGCGTGCTGTTTTTAAGCGCTCTTCGACGAATCGGCGCGGAGCGTTTTGAACGCCTCTTCCACGGTGGTCATGAACTGAGCCGGGAAAATAATGGTCGAGTTCTTTTCCGTAGAGATCTCGGACATGGTCTGAAGTGTGCGTAGCTGAAGCGCTACCGGATGCGCCGCAATAAGGTCAGCCGCTTCGCCGAGCTTCATGGCCGCCTGGAATTCGCCTTCCGCAGCAACTATCTTGGCGCGGCGTTCGCGTTCCGCTTCGGCCTCCTTTGCCATCGCGCGTTGCATATTCTCAGGAAGCGTGATGTCTTTTATTTCGACCGCAGTTACCTGCGCACCCCACGGCTCCGTATGCGTGTCGATCACATCCTTTATCTGTGCATTTATAGCCGCCGTCTGTGAGAGAAGCTGATCAAGCATGAATTGGCCGACGACATTTCTCACCGTCGTCTGGCTTATCTGATTCACTGCGTCATGCACGTTTTCGACGGAAACCACCGATTTCATCGGGTCAACAATGTGGTAGTAGGCGACTGCCGCGATATCTATGGAAACGTTATCTTTGGTGATGATCTTCTGCGAAGGAATAGCCATCGTTATCGTGCGAAGCGTTACCTTCGTCATCGTTTCGAAAATAGGAATGAGGATGATGAGGCCGGGCCCCCTCACGCCGGTCGCCTTACCAAGAAAAAAAATGACGCCGCGATCGTATTCCTTGACGATGCGCAGCGAAAGAAAAAGAAGAATGACGATGATGCCGCCGATGACGTAGAACATAGGAAATTCACTATAGCACCGAATGCCCGCAGAACAAGAACGCGACTATGCTTCGGCGATGACCGGCTCGGAAAACTTTCGCGCCGGCGGCTGGATGCGGAAGGCAAGCACTGCTCCCGCGAGCATGAGAAAAGCGGCCAGACGGTAAATGGTCCCGTAGGCCGCTATTTGCGCCTTGAGTGTAATGAGCGATGTGAATTCGGCGACCGCTTCCGGCGTGTGCACATTGAGGACGCTCGAACGGGCGATATCGAGGACATTTTGATTCGTCACTGCCTGAAGGATGGTCGCAAAAAGCGCGATGCCGAAGGCACCCGCAATATTGCGCACGAGGGCGAGAACTCCCGAAGCGACCCCGATCTCCTTGTCGGAAACCGCGGCGGCTATCGCATTGGTCCGCTGCGCCATGCCGAATCCCATAAAGAACGCCATCACCAGAAGCGGGATCATGAGATCAAGCAAACTTGAGCGCGGATCAAGGAACGTGAACAGCCACAGGCCGAAGGCGGCGCCGGCGGTCGACAGGACTATGACGGGCGCCGGTTTCACCTTGCCGATAAGAAACCCGCCCAGGGGCGCGGCCACGAGAAGGCCGAAGGCCATCGGTATGAATACGAGACCTGACTGCGTGGCGTTATAGCCGAGATACGTCTGCGCAAAAATAGGAACGAGAAACACGCTGCCCATGAGCGCCATAAATACGATGAAATTATTCAGCAGCGTTGAAACAAAAACGCTATTCGAGAAAAATTTAAAATCAACAATGGGTTCCGGATGGGTCTTTTCAATAATATAGAAGATCCACGACGCGACAAAAATTACCGCGTAGCAGGCAAGCGCGTTTCCGGAAAACCATCCCCAATCGACGCCTTTATCGAGAACCAGGACCAAAGCGCCGAGCGCGGCTCCCAGACTCGTGGCTCCCCACCAGTCGAAACGGCGCTTTCCCTCGGGCATCTTCGATTCATGTATGAATTCTATCGCCATGAACATGCCGATAAGGCCGATGGGAAGGTTCAAGAAAAATACCGAACGCCATCCGAAGACATCTATCAAGGGGCCGCCGATCAGAGGACCGAGGACAGCCGAAGCGCCGAAGGCGGTTGACCAAATGCCGAGTGCCTGCGCACGTTCGCGCTGCGACCGGAAGGTTACGGAAATGATCGCCATCGCAGTCGGATAATCGGCGGAACTGGCTATCGCTTGCAGCACCCGGAACACAAGCATTGAACCGAGATTCCATGCCAGGCCGGCGAGCACGGAGCCGACGATGAATATGCCGAACCCCGCGAGATATACTTTTTTCCGGCCTATCGTATCGCCGAGTTTCCCCCATATGGGAACGAAAATGGCGTTCGCGAGGATATACGCGGTGCCGATCCATCCTGCGGCAGAGACGCTTATCGAAAAATCGGAAATGATCTTCGGAAGCGCGAGATTGACTATCGTCTGATCGAGGCGGCCGAGGAATGTACCGATAATAACGGTAAAAAGAATGAGCCAGCGCGATGTGCTTCTGCCGTCTACGACATGCGCTCCGCCGACCATATCATTTGAATACCCAGATGCGAGCGGACATGCCGTTCCGGAGTTCGGGATATTTCGATTCGTCGAAATACACTTTTACATTGAAGGTTTTCGTTTCTCGCTTGTCGGAAATCGAAAAAACGACGTCTGAGGAGCGCGATGTCGGACTCACTTCGGAGACCACACCGTCATAACGCTTTCCGGGAAACGCGTCCACCGTAAAGGCTGCGCGATCACCCGTTTTGATGTCTTTGAGGCCTTTGTTCTCGTCAAGCTGTCCCACGACGCGCATCTCTCCGGGGTCTATGGTTTTGACAACAGGCGTGCCGGCAGCCACGTCTTTCCCTATATCCTTTGAGGCCGAGATGACGAGGCCTCCTGCGGTGGATTTGATGAGTTGCGTACCCACTTGCGCGACGATCGTGTTTTGCGGAATGACGCTTCCCTCTTCGACGAAGACATTCGTTAGAGTGCCGGGTGTCGCGGGCGAAAGGTCGACCTCGGGAGCTTCAATATCGGCTTTATCTATGTACACCTTCTGATTTGCTGAAGAAATATAAGCGAGCGCAGCTATCCCTCCACCTAGAACCAGCACTATCCCTATCCCTATCATGAGCACTCTGCGTTCTAAATTTTTTGCTTCCCGGGTGGCTTCTTCCGCTGGGTTTACGGATCGAGCGCCTTTTTCTGTCCCTTCTTCGCCCGCCATATTACTGTGAGGATGAATGGGTATGGATAATAGCGTTCGCGGTCATACCGGTCTGAATTGATCTATCGCTGGCGTCAAAAGTCAATTTGACTTCGTATGCGTCCGTTCCATTTATTTTGGAAGGCGCGGTAGAAACTTCTGCGACATGCGCCGGGAATGTGCGGGCATTGCCATAGGCGTCCAAGGTAACAGAGGCCGCATCTCCTGCGTGAATGCGCGCTGCATCTATTTCGCTTACGAAGACAGAGACCTGGAGAGTGACATTCGGGTCGAGCGTTATCGCAGGTATATTTGGCACCGCGAGATCGCCTCGCTTGATGGAAAGGCTGCCGACAGTTCCCGAAAAAGGAGCGATAATGACATTGTTGGCTATCTGGGCATCGACTGCGCGAACGGCCGCGGCGGCGCTTGAAACGGCCGCTTCCTGTTGCGCGATATCTTGAGCAGAAGCGCCTGCGGTCAGCTGGTCCAATTGCGCCTGTGCGGCATTGATTGCAAGCGTGTCTGAAATGATGGCCTGACGTTTTGCCGTCAATGCCGATATCTCGGCATTCATGCTCGCGCGCGCTCCGCCGATAGCGGCGGTCGCGCTAGTAATAGAGGAAGAAGTGAACGATGTGTTTGGCACTGCAACAGAAAGAGCTGATGCCATGGAGTCTTCGAAACTCCGGATGCTTGAAAGATGCTGAAGCGCTTTTCCGAGCGCCTGATCAAGGTCGGCGTCGCTTGGCGAAGTGCCAAGGGCCGCGAGCTCGCCTTGCCATGTTACGAGCTCCGTTCCTGCGGAAACCCGTGCGGCAATAGCTGCTTGACCAATGTTGCTGTCAGAAACTGTAAAGACAAGAGAAGGATTCGAAGTGTGGGCATTAGAGAAAAGAGGGTCGGCTGACACGTACACCGCGTCCTCCCCTTTTGCGAACGCATCGGCGACCGAAGCGGAAAGATCGGCATAGGCATTTGCTTTTGCCTGGGATGCTTGGTCTACCGCTGCTTGGCGCACGGCGATATCGGTCGACCGCGGCCCTGCCTTGAGTCCATTGAGTTTGGCTTCCTGGGCACTGAGATTGGCTTCAGCTTGTGCGCGCGAAGCTGATAGCGTGCTCGTGTCCAAAGTCGCGAGTGTTTCTCCCGCGTACACACGGTCACCCACCTTCACACCCACATAGGTTATCCGGCCCGAGGAAACGAAAAAGAGGTTCGGATTCTGAAGCGGTTCCACTGTTCCGCTGGCGGTCACATCTTCTGAAAGGGCTGTACTTGCTGGTAGAACGACCGTTTCTGGCTTTTTGGTCGACGCAACATAGTATGCAAAAGACACGAGACCGATAACTATTACTATGCCAAGCGACACAAGAATGGTGCGGTGCCGCAGGAGATTTTGTATTGAAAATGTTTCTTGTGCCATAAAAAACTCTGGTGCTACTGGTTTAAAAAGGATGCGAGCGATAAGTATATACTATTTCTCTATGTCGCGACTTGGGGCGCAGAAAAAACTGTTCGATACGCCTGAAAGCTTAGCAAACGGTCTTGTATACCGTCCAGATTTCATAACGGAAAGAGAAGAGGAACGGATTTTAAACATGATTGGAACGCTTCCTATGGAGCATGCGCGTTTCGGCGAATACACCTCGAAGCGCCGTATCGCGGCTTTCGGATGGGGGTATGACGAGGAAAATGAGCGCTTCATTAGAGGAGAGGCGCTTCCCGAATTCCTTGAATCCTTGGCAAAAAAGATAGCGAAGTGGCTTGATATTCCCCGCTTTCGCGTAGTCGAAGCGCTTATCAATGAATACGAGCCGGGTACGCAGCTCGGCTGGCAT
>JAFAQP010000052.1 GCA_019246385.1 Patescibacteria group bacterium
CTTTTCGAATGCCGCAGCGATGCGCGAATATTTTTTCGTAACATCGATGCCGTTTCTGGAAATCAGAACTACCCGCCCGTTCTCTTTCCGGACCGACAAACGGTAGCCATCCCATTTTATTTCAAATATCCACTCCGGATCATTGAACGGCGTGTCCACGAGCGTCGCGAGCATCGGAGCAAGCGCCTCCTCCGTCATCTTCGCGCGCACGGTCCTTTTAGGTTTTTGAGCGAGATCTTTTTTGCCTTTTCGCAGTTCTTTTTTTATTTCCTCTTTTTCGGATTTTTTTTTTATCTTTTTGACCTTTCCCTCGTCCTCAGGAAGCGTTTTCTCCGAAATGACCGAGACTACATCATCCGTTATATCCTTCTCGGTCGCATACTCATCGTCCGCTTTCATAAGCAGCCATTGATTGCGCCTGCCTGATTTGTCTTCCCGAGGAGTACGGACGAGCGCGAATTCTCCTTTCAATTTTTTCCCGAGAAGGACGAACGAGAGCCGGCCCTTTCTATAGTCGCGCAATAATTCCTTTTCTCCCGCTCCTTTTTTTGCAGAAGCGTATAGTCCGTTATCCCACACGATGACATCGCCCGCTCCGTAATTTCCTTCGGGAATTTTGCCTTCAAAATCTTTGTAATCGTACGGATGATCCTCTACCTCCATGGCCAGCCGCTTCACCGACGGATCAAGGGAAGGACCCTTCGGCACTGCCCAGCTTTTGAGAACACCTCCCATTTCGAGGCGGAAATCATAGTGAAGATGGGAAGCATGATGCTTCTGCACGACGAAAATCAGCTGCGGATCGCTTTTATGCATCCGCCCCTGAGGTTCGGCTGTTTTTTTGAAGTTTCTCTTTGCGTTATAGGTTTTCAGAGCCATGTGTTATCGCGCCTTGCATTGCCTTATCGCGCCCGCGCAAGCTGCTTCTTGTCCTTTTCAAGACTTTTTTTCAGCATGGCGAGAATATCCGAGACATCGGTCGCTTGAACGCGTTCCACTGGTTTCTTTATCTGTTTCAATTGCCCTTTCGCTTTCGCGTGGATTATCCGCATAAGCTCTTCGGCGAACGTATCCTTGTATTCCTTTACATTGAACGTATCGGTCAGGTCGTCGATCAAGGATAGAGCGAGATCGAGCTCCTTTTTCGAATAATCCGCCTTTGCGGGCACCCGTATTTCGTCCGGATCGCGCACTTCGTCCGCATAGCGCAGTTGGTCCAAAATAAGGATATTCCCATCGGGACGTATGGTTGCTATATGTTGCTTATCGCGCATGATAAAAGTCGCTACTGCCACTTTGCCGCTTTTCTTCAAAGCATCGCGAAGCAGCGCGTACGCTTTGACGCTCTTTTTCTGAGGCTCGATGTAATACGGCTTGTCGTACAGTTTTGAATCGATCTCTTCCGCCAATACGAATTGCTTTATATCGATGAGCTCGGTCTGAATGACACCGGCTTTTTTGAAATCCGCTGTCTCGAGAACTACGTATTCCCCCTTCTCAACCTCGTATCCCTTTACTATGTCTTTCTGGTCTATCGGCTTATCATCCTCCCGGCACACTTTTTTGTAGCTTATGGGACACAGATCATCTTTCGCGAGCAAGCGGAACGAGAGCGCTCGCTCTTTGGAAGCGCTGTAGAGGGAAACGGGAATATTCACGAGTCCAAACGAGATCGAGCCTGTCCATAATGCGCGCATTCCTCCATCCTATGGAGAAAGAATGAAGGAGCGATGAGCAACAGCGTACGAAAGCGTATACTGCGTGCATGACTCTTGGAAAAGAAGTAATCCTCCACAACGGCATTCGAATGCCGGCCATAGGCCTCGGCGTTTGGAAAATGGCGGAAGGCGCTGAAACGAAGAATGCCGTAGCTGCGGCGCTGGCCGCAGGCTATAGGCACATTGATACCGCAAAGCTCTACGGTAATGAGCGAAGCGTGGGCTCTGCCGTCCGCGAAAGCGGGATTCCAAGAAACGAAATATTCGTAACGACGAAACTTTGGCCGACAGATTTTTTTGACCCTCAGCGGGGGTTTGAAGAAAGCTTGAAAAGGCTCGATATAGCGTACGTCGATCTGTACTTGATCCACTGGCCAGTGCCTTTGATATCAAAGAAGCCGTGGCAAATTCTTGAAAAAATATACGAGAGCGGGCTTGCGAAATCGATAGGCGTCAGCAATTATAGCGAGCACGATATCGAAAAGGTGCTTTCGTACGCGAAGATCGCGCCGATGGTGAATCAGATTGAATTCAATCCGAAAAATCACGATTTTGCGCTCGTCAAGTACTGCGCGTCGAAAAATATCGTCGTCGAAGCATATAGCCCTTTAGGTCGCGGTGGCCTCATTCGTAACCGTACCGTTATCGAGATCGCGCAGCGCTACAAAAAGACTCCCGCGCAGATCCTTATCCGATGGGCATTGGAACACGGTACGGTCCCGCTTCCAAAGTCTTCCAATCCGCAACGTATCGCATCGAATCTCGAAGCATTT
>JAFAQP010000086.1 GCA_019246385.1 Patescibacteria group bacterium
TCAAAATCAGGCCCATTCATTCGATGTCTTCGAGCATCTCGTGCGGGCGCTTCAGCATGCGGCCGATAAAAAATGGCCTTTTTCCGTCCGGCTCGCTGCGCTGTTCCATGACGTGGGGAAGCCCGAAGCGAGAAAATGGTCAGAGGAAAAAAAAGACTGGACCTTCCATGGGCATGAGGTCATCGGTGCGCGAATAACTAAAAAAATTCTCGAGAGATTGCACTTCTCGCGCGACACGATAGAGAAAACGGTAAAGCTCGTGAGGTGGCACATGTTTTTTTCCGATCCCGACCAGGTGACCCTTTCCGCTGTGCGAAGAATCATAGCGAACGTGGGAACGGAAAATATCGACGACCTACTAAAGCTGCGCATCTGCGATCGGATCGGAACCGGCCGTCCGAAAGAACAACCTTTCCGGCTACGCAAATACATGGCTATGGTGGATGAAGCGCTGCGCGACCCGATAACCGTGGGAATGCTTGCCATAAACGGGACCGATGTCATACAAGAGATCGGCGAGCGGCCAGGACCACGCGTCGGATGGATGTTGAATGCTTTACTTGAGGAAGTGCTTGAAGATCCGAAAAAAAATACCCGGGAGTATCTCCTCGAGAAAATCAGGGTTTTCGGGAAAATGGAAGATCCGGCTCTCAAGGAACTCGGAGAGTCGGGGAAAGAAGCGAAAGAAGAGGCGGAAGAAGAGGCGTTGTCCGCGATCCGCTCCAAACATCACGTCGATTAATCGATATCAAGGAGGATCGGACAGTGATCGGAGCCCGTAATGTCAGGGAGAATGGATGCGGAATGGACGCGCTTTGCAAGGGAAGCGCTAACGAAAAAATAATCTATGCGCCACCCGACATTCCGAGCACGGGCGTTCGCGAAGTGGCTCCACCATGTGTAATAGCCTTTGCCGCGAGTAAACATACGGAACGTGTCTTGAAATCCCGCCGCGAGGATCCGGTCGATCCCTTCGCGTTCTTCCTTCGTGAATCCGTGCTCGCCGATGTTCGCCTTTGGGTTCGCGAGATCCTCCTCGGTGTGGGCGACATTAAGGTCGCCGCAAAAAATAACCGGCTTTTTCTTTTCGAGTTCGATAAGATATGAAAGGAACGCCGGATCCCATTTTTTGTGCCGGAGAGAGAGACGGCCGAGATCGGGCTTCGCATTGGGGGTGTACACGTTGACCAGGAAAAAATCTCCGAATTCGGCAGCAATGACGCGACCTTCCTTATTGGGATCTCCGAAGCCGTCCTCAAGACTGCCGAACCGCTTCGTAATAGTTTCCGGCATGTCAAGCACAATGCTCTGCGGCTTCACTTTGGTGAAAATAGCCGTTCCCGCATATCCTTTTCGTTTCGAAGGTGAATTCCAATATTCTTCATACCCGGAGAGATCGATTTCCGCCTGTCCCTGAAGGGCTTTGGTTTCCTGAAGACAGACGATGTCCGGCTGATATTTTTCAAGAAATGGCAAAAAAGTTCCCTTACGATGAATGGAGCGTATGCCGTTCACATTCCATGAAGCGAGCCTCATTTCGACATGATACAGGCGAGCGCCTCCTTGAAAAACTTCAGCTCTTGCGCTGCTTGCCGTGGAAAGCGCGATGCACGTTCAGTAAGTGCTTATCGGTCACATGCGTGTATATCTGAGTCGTCTGAATGCTGGCATGCCCAAGGAGAGCCTGTACCGAACGCAAATCCGCGCCATTCTCCAAAAGATCCGTGGCGAAACTATGCCGCACCACGTGTGGCGTAACTTTTTTCGTTATTCCGGCTTTTGCTGCATAGAATTTTACGAGGAGCTGCACGGAGCGGGGGGTAAGGCGGCGGGGGACTTTGCTGCCGCGACCATAACTCACGAAAAGCGCCTCTTCCATGTCCGTGCGGCCCTTTAGGTATGCGAGGACCGCTCGCTTCGCTTCAGGAGAAAGGAAAACGACCCTTATTTTTTCGCCCTTTCCGCGTACTGACAGTTCATCTCGCGAAAGATCGATGTCAGCGTCAAGCGCGCACAATTCGGATACACGAAGACCCGTCGAAAAAAGAAGTTCGAGTATGGCCTTGTCGCGGAGCTTCTTCGCCTGGGCGTTGCGGTCTGTAGAGGAATGACCTTTGCCGACAGACATTTCGGGGGCAGTGAGAAGACGATTGAGTTCAGTCGGGGTGATGAGATCAAGAGACCGTTCGGGAATCTTCGCCAGTTCTATGCGGTCCGGAGGCATGGACGGTATGCCGCGTCGGGCGAGGAATTTAAGGAACGCCCTCAGGGCAATGAGGTAATAATTCTGCGTCCTGCGTTTGAGGGGCCCCCCGGTGCCTTCCTGGCGGTTAAGCCACAGGCGAAATTCTGTGACTTTTTCTTCCGTTATTTCGCGGGATGATTTTAATTTCCCGAATTCGATAAAACGTGAAAGGTAATGGTCATAATTCTGTATCGTTTTAACGCTCCGTCCCTTTGTTATTTCGGTATACTCAAGAAATTCCCGTTTCAAGGTCTCAATGTCCATGCATACGAAGCATACCGCATACTTCGCACAATATGTTGCTCCGGTGTGTTTTCTGTGTTATTATCGCCCCATGCTCACCAAGACGCAAAAAAGCCGCCTGATAAAACCTGTGCAGAAACATGAGACCGATACAGGGTCGGCAGCGGTACAAGTGGCGCTTTTGACAAAGCAGATCGGAGAGCTTACGGCACATTTAAAAAAACACGCGAAGGACAAGCACTCTCGACGAGGTCTCCTACAGATGGTGGCGAACCGCCGGTCACATCTCAAGTATCTCGAAAAATCCGATAAGAAGGAATACAACCGCGTCGTAAAAAGCCTGGGCCTTAAAAAATAACGCCGTTGGTCTCTTAGTGAATTTTTTTGAGCCGACAGACCGTACTATACGGTAGAGCCTTCATTTATTCTTTACCGGAGGCCGCGGTACACTGAAATTTGGTCGATACTTAATTCAATAATTTTCATACATTTATATGGCAGCAATAAAACATAAAGCACAGCGTGTCGCGCTTTTCATAGACACCCAGAACCTCTACCACAGCGCTAAGAACTTGTATCGCGCACGCGTTAATTTTGCCAACGTCCTGAAGGAATCGGTTTCCGGGCGCATTCTTGTGCGCGCGGTCGCGTACGTCGTCACGACGGAATCCGGCGAAGAAAAGGCCTTTTTTGATGCGCTTACCAAAATAGGTATAGAAACAAAAACGAAGGATCTTCAGATATTTTATGGCGGCGCGAAAAAGGCCGACTGGGATGTCGGCATGGCAGTTGATGCGGCGAAATTAGCGCCGAAACTCGACGCCGTTATTATCGCGACGGGAGATGGTGATTTCGTTCCTTTAGTCGAATATCTCAAGAACGGACACGGTACTCAGGTCGAAGTCATAGCCTTTGGCAAATCAGCTTCTGCGCGCCTTAAAGAGGCGGCGGACGATTTCATCGACATGTCGGCAGAACCGCGCAAATTCCTCATGGTCCCGTCGCGGTATAACCTCCTTAATATGGCGGCTGGCGCAATAGGCGGAGGCCAGGCAGAACCCGATCTCGCTCCGGAAGAAGGAGAGGATATACAGCCCACCGTCGTCGGTTCTGACACGGACGAATAAGCACTCTCGTAACATCCCGGCTTTTCGCCGGGATGTTTTTTTGCTACACTCTTTCCATTATCACGGGTCCTCGGATATGTAGATTTCAAGCGTGCTTTGAAATCTGAAATCTGAGGATCCTAACGCGATCCTTTCATGCAGATACAAGAATATACTCGCGCCATCGGCGGCAAAGACCTGACCGCGCAATTTACCGACCTTGCCGACCAGGCGAACGGGTCGGTCATCGTCCGGCTGGGAAACAGCGCGGTTCTCGTGACAGCCGTCATGGGGAAGAAGGAGAAGGAACTAGATTATTTTCCGCTTACCGTCGACTACGAAGAGAAATTCTATGCGGCGGGACGCATCCCGGGCTCTTTTCCGCGCCGCGAAGGAAGGCCGTCTGATGATTCGATACTTTCCGGACGGGTTGTCGACCGAACTATACGGCCTCTTTTTGACGCTGCGCTCCGCACCGACGTGCAGGTTGTCGTTACGGTACTGTCGATAGACGAAGAAGATCCCGACGTGCTGGGCGTTATCGGCGCGTCAATAGCTCTTTCCACATCCGACATACCGTGGGCAGGCCCGGTGTCTGCCGTTCGCATCGCAAAGAAAAGAGGGGATGAACGCTTTATCGTGAACCCTACCTATATGGAGCGCGACAATCCGGATACCGAACTCGATCTCCTGCTCTGTGGAAAGGACGGGGTCGTCACCATGATAGAGGTCGGTTCAAAAGAAGTTTCGGAAGAGCTTCTTGGAAAAGCGTTCGAGGCCGGCATGGCGGAAATAGAAAAGCTGCAAAGTTTTCAAAAAGAACTCATTGCGGCAGTCGGCAAAACGAAGCGGCCAGTGCCTCTTCGCGAAACCAAAGATGAAATAACCGAGGTCTTCAAGGTGTTCGAAGCCGGATTTGCGGACGCTGTCTACACCGGTGAAGCCGGAAAAGCTCACATACAGCTTCTCAAGGAAGCCTTCGTTGCGAAGACTGTCGAGACCATGCCGGAGGAGGCAAAAGCTGCAGGAGATTATTTCGATCAGAAGCTTGAAGAACTTATGCGGAAAAAAGCGATCGAAGAAAAAAAGCGCGTCGACGGGAGAGCGATGGACGAACTGCGTCCGCTCTATGCACAAGCCGGAGGTGTCTCACCGATACTCCACGGCTCGGGCATTTTTTATCGGGGAGGCACTCATATTTTCTCAGCCTTGACGCTGGGAGGCCCGGATGATGCGCAGATCATCGATTCCATAGAAGGGAAGGAGAGTAAAAAACGATTCATGCACCATTACAATTTTCCCCCATTTTCCGTAGGAGAAACGGGGAGGCTTGGTGGTATGAACCGTCGTATGATCGGTCACGGTGCACTCGCCGAAAAAGCTCTTTCTGCGGTCATTCCTTCGAAAGAAGAATTCCCTTACACCATACGACTGGTCTCCGAAGCGCTTGCCTCAAACGGTTCTACGTCGATGGGATCGGTATGCGGTTCGACGTTGGCGCTCATGGACGGAGGAGTTCCGATCACGGCTCCCGTCGCCGGAATAGCCATGGGGATCATGTATGAGAGTGCCGACCGATATGCCATCCTGACCGATATTCAGGGGCCGGAAGACGAGCATGGCGATATGGATTTCAAGGTCGCGGGAACGGAGAAAGGCGTTACGGCAATACAACTTGACGTAAAAGTGGAAGGCGTCCCCGTGCCGGCCCTCGTTCAAGGGCTCATTGCCGCAAAAAAGGCGCGTCTTCAAATTCTCGCCGTCATGGCAAAGGCTATCGCCGCTCCGCGTCCGAATCTCTCCCCTCGGGCTCCGAAAATTGTGTCTCTTTCCGTGCCGGTCGATATGATCGGTTCGGTCATCGGCCCGTCGGGAAAGAACATACGAAAGATCCAAGAGGACACCGGCGTGTCTGGGATTGCGATAGAGGACAATGGCTCGATCTTCATAACCGGAGTCGGAGACGGCCCTGAAAAAGCGGCGTCAATCATCCGGGATATGACTCGGGTCTTTAAAGCAGGAGATCTCATTGAGGGACCGGTGACCCGCATCATGAACTTCGGCGCGTTCGTACGGTTGTCGGGCAGAAACGAAGGCCTCGTGCATATTTCTGAAATCGCGCCTTTCCGCATCGCCCGCGTCGAAGACGCGTTGGCGGTCGGCGAACAGGTAAGAGCCGTCGTGAAGGAAATCGATCGGGAAGGCAGAGTGAATCTCTCGATAAAAGCAGTGGATCCTGAATTCGCCGCGCGGAAAGGATTGAAAGCGGCGGAAGGGAGCGGAGAGACGAGCGTTCAAGAGTACAATGGAAGGCGAGATGGCGACCGAGGAAACAGGAACGACCGGCGGCATCGCTGGTAAAGAAAACAATTCCGGTGAGGTGCCGGAAAACGAAAAGAAACCGCTCGATGAGCGCGCGCCGTTTTCTTCTCCGATAATTCAGCTTCCGCCGTGGGCCCCCGCGGGAAACACTCCGCCACTGCGAAGCGGGAACCCCACGGACGGGACCCCTCCAGTTTTACGAAATGCTCTCGAAACTGATAGCCCTACTGAAACACCGTTTGAGCGGAATCTGCGCGAAGTCGGCCTTAAAGAAGCTCTCCCGCACGGTGGGATCGCGCCCGATCGGGTAGTGCCGGGAGAAATAGGCCCGGAATCCGAAAGCGGCGTCGCCCGCATACGCACATACGCAGCCGACATGGGTGAAGAAATGAAGAAAAGAAAGGCGACGATTTCCAGCATCATAAGCGCGGAGCAGTCCCGTCCGGCCCCGCCTCCCATAGAGTCGGACGCATCTCCGAAAAGACGCTGGGGTTTTATAGCGGGAGCCTTTATACTCGCTTTGGTCGGGATTTCCGCTCTCGTCTGGGCCCTTTTCTTGCGCCCTTCTTCTCCCGCTCCGGAAACGCGGTCTTCCATTATTTCGATAAATAGACGCGCCGTTCTTCCCATCGAACCGGCAAAAAGTTTTGTAGAGCGACTCGCAGAAGAAAAAAACTCCGCCGCTTTGAATCTCGGAGAGATAGAAGAGATCGAAATAACGAAAAACGGAGTGCCTGCATCACCCGAAGATGTTCTTCGTGGCCTCGGCGCTCCAAGCGAGCTTGCCCGGAACGCGACCGGTATTTTTGTCGGAA
>JAFAQP010000066.1 GCA_019246385.1 Patescibacteria group bacterium
CAGGAATTCGGTCGCGAAAAGCGTGTTGGGCATTCTTCGGCGCTTGATCGCCGAAGCTCCGCAGCCCGTGCAGGGGAGAGACGCCTCAGAGCACGGCACGTTCTTGACGTGCGCAACAGGACTTTCGCAGCGGCGAAAGAAGCGAAAATTGCCGTTCTCAATGAAATAATCACAGCACTTAAAGGCGGCCATGCGAGGGCCGCTCTTCATTTGATGGAGCGGCGCGATCGGGGAGACTTCGATGCGTAGAGTATCTTTCATTCATTATTCATCGGCTTCTTATATAGTTTCAACATGGACGCAGCAGACACGGAGAAAAAAATAGAAGAAGAGCAGGACAAGCTTTCCAAGCTTGAAGACGCGAAAGCGGAGCAGGAAAGGGTTGAAGCGGAAAAAGAAGAAGCGGACAAAAAAGCCGAAGAGGCCGCCGCGTAACTTCTTTCTCGGAGCCATGCAAAGAGCTCCCTTCATCCTGACTTTCATTGTATTGCTAATCGGTGTGGGTGCGTATGGTTATGCCTACGGACACTCTTTTTCGCGTGTGTCGGCGATGCGGGAACATGCGTGTACCATGGAAGCGAAAGAATGTCCGGATGGAACATATGTGGGACGCACGGGCCCGAACTGCGAATTCGCCGCCTGCTCCCACGCAACGAGTACTCCCACTCGGCCGAAAAACGAAAACACCGGACTAGTGAAAGGGAAGATCGTATTAGGTCCGGTATGTCCCGTTGAACGCATTCCGCCCGACCCCGCATGCTCGCCGAAAGGGTTCGTCTCCCGCATCACTGCGACTTCGGTTTCAGGTGGTGCAACCGTGACCTATTCCACGGTGAGCGATGCGAACGGATATTTTTCAATGACACTTGCCCAAGGTACGTATGACATAGAGGGAGTGAACGCACAGCAGGTGAGCCTTCCTCGCTGTGCGCCAGAAGAAATAACCGTCATGCCCGGTCGCACGCTCTCTGTATCGCTTTATTGCGATACCGGCATTAGGTAAAATCTGCATTCGCGCCTTTCCTTATTCGATACCGTCTATCTTTTTCAAAGCGGGGCGAACTGGCTGCTTCAGGCACGTTTTAGGCATCCTGCGAGACAATTCGCCGAAATTCTAGTCACTCTGGCAGTGCTACATAAAAACGCGCAATTACGGAATGACGCTTGGTATACTTCTTTTTGAGTGAAAAAAGCGCTCATACTTCACGGGACGAACAGCTCTTCTTCGGGCAATTGGTTTCCCTGGCTCAAACAGGAACTTGAAAAACGCGGCTGGAAAGTATGGGTGCCCGATCTGCCGCATCCCGAAGCCCCGAATATCGCTCGCTATAATGAATATATCTTTGCGTCGGACTTTGTACTCGATACCGAAACGCTCCTCATCGGCCACTCTTCCGGAGCAGTGGCGATACTCGGTCTTTTGGGCGCGGTTCCTGAAGATACGTGCATCAAGCAGGCAATTCTCGTGGGATCGTTCGTCAATCCTCTCGGACGAGAAGACCTCAAAGGACTTTTCCACGTCCCGTTCGACTTTGGGTCCATACGAAAACGCGCTGTACACTTCACATTTATCCACTCGGATGATGACCCCCACTGTCCACTTTCCGGTGCTCAATATCTCGCGCGTGAGCTTGGGGGCACTCTCGTCGTTCTTCCCGGCCAAAAACATTTCTCGATCGGTACCGCAGGAGAAAGCTACAGGAAATTTCCTTTTCTGCTCGACGTAATAGAGGGAGCATGACGGATACGGAAGAAAAGATCGCAGAAATAGAATTACAACTGCGTCTCATTCAGAAAAGGAATGAGCGCGTCGAAGCAGAGAAGGCCTGGGAAACGAGCCTCTTGCGCGTGTGCCTCATTATGGCTATCACATACGCCATTGCCGCTTTCCTGCTCATATCCATCGACAGCATGCACCCTTGGGGAACGGCCCTTATTCCGACAGTCGGCTTTTTTCTTTCGACTCAGACGCTTCCCGCTATACGCCGTTCTTGGATAGAAAAATATTTCAAGAAAAAAAATCAGTGACTCAGAGCGCTGATATACTGAACGGTACGAAAATGAAAAATGCCCTCATTCTTCACGGTGCTGACAGCAATTCGAAAGCGAATTGGTTTCCATGGCTTAAATTAGAGCTTGAAAAGCGGGGTTATCGGGTCTTCGCCCCTAATCTGCCCCACTCGGAGGTGCCCGATATCAAGCAATATAAAGACTGCATTCTTTCTTCTGGCTTTTCGTTTGGCGCGAAAACAATCCTCGTTGGGCATTCGGCGGGCTCGGTTATCATATTGAAACTTTTGGAAACGCTTCCGGAAAATGTTGATACTGCTATTCTGGTGGGCGCATTCAAGGATAGCCGCGCATGGTTTAAGGTACTCTTTGGGAAGCCAGTCACCCTTGAAGAGCTTAGGATCCGCGTGAACGCCGGCCGCGAACTCATGAAAAACCATATCCATATAAACCTGCGAAAGCTTTTTGCAAAGCCTTTCAAATTCGAGAAAATAAAGAAACGTGCGAGGAAAATTATTTTCATCCATTCGGACGACGACCCTTTTTGTCCTTTGTCGGGCGCGAAATATCTTGCCCGAAAAGTTGGCGGCGAACTCATCGTTCTTCCCGGTCAGAAACATTTTTCCGTTTCCACTGCGGGAAAGGAGTATATACGGTTTCCTTTTCTGCTTGAGCTTCTTGACGGGATAACGCGGAAGGCGGTCACTGCGCCATCGCGCCACCCGTCACGCTCCAGATCTCTCCGTTCACGTAGCTGGCTTCGTCCGAAGCCAAAAGCACGTAGATAGGTGCAAGTTCTGCCGGCTGCCCAGGACGGCCAGTAGGATTATCAGTCCCGAAGTTTTCGGGATCCATCGAAGAGGGAATCAAAGGCGTCCAAATAGGTCCCGGCGCCACGCCATTCACCCGTACTCCTTTCTTAATCGCTTCCTGCGAAAATGCCTGCGTGATTATTTTCACTGCTCCTTTCGTGGCGCAATATGGAAGCAGCTCTGGAGAAGGATGAAATGCCTGTATCGAAGTGGTATTGATGATGACGCTTCCCGGTTTCATGAGAGGGAACGCCGCTTTCGTGAGAAAAAATATCGAATAGACATTCGTCCGGAACGTCGTATCCAGTTCTTCTTCCGTAATATCCATAAATGAATCGAATGTCTGTTGATATGCCGCATTGTTAACGAGGATATCCAGATGGCCGAATGCGGATATCGTCTCCTGTACCAGCTTCTGACAGAAGCTTTCGTCGCGTATATCTCCGGGAATAGCGCGGGCTGTGCGCCCGGCGCTTTCTACAAACCGTACCGTCTCTTCCGCATCGCCTCCTTCTATGCGCTCATTGAGATAGGTGAAAGCGATATCGGCGCCTTCGCGGGCGAAAGCAAGTGCAACGGCTTTTCCGATTCCGCTATCTGCGCCGGTTATAAGTGCCGCCTTTCCTTTAAGCCTGTCTGAGCCGGTGTATGAGCTTTCTCCGTAATCAGGTTTCGGCTGCATTTTTGCGTCTGAACCGGGTGCCAGCTGTTCTTTTGCTTTGAAGGGCGGGGCGGGAAATTTCTGTTTCGGATCCTCTGTTTTTGTTGCCATATCTCGTAAAACTACTCGAAACAGGGTGAATCGTTGGTTAAGGAGCCCTGTTACAATACCGAAATGGCAATGACCTGGGACGATATAGTCGCATTCGCTGAAGAAAGGGACACTATCTACCGCGCTGTCCGGGAAACGGGAATTTCCGATCGCGAACGGGTACTCGCGCGAATGGTAAAGCTCATGGAGGAAGTGGGTGAACTTTCGGATGAGGTTCTTGGGGGATTAGGGCACCAGCGCCAAATAAAGCTCGATAACCGAAAAAATGACGGCCTTGAGGAAGAGGTGGCCGATGTGGTCATAACCGTACTTCTACTCGCGCGATCGCTCGGCGTTAACGTGCCTC
>JAFAQP010000074.1 GCA_019246385.1 Patescibacteria group bacterium
GTCAAGTAACCGGCATGCGCCGTCTTGAGAGCGGTATCGGTAAGTCCTTTTCTCGAGCCGTGCGTCGTCGTGAAATATTCGGTCGGCGTCAATCCTTCCTTCATCGAAGAAACGACTGGGAATTCGACGACGTCGCCTTTCGTATTCGTCACCAAGCCCTTCATGCCCGCCATTTGTGAAAGCTGGCGGACGGAACCCCTGGCGCCTGAAACCACCATCGTGTAGATGGAAGAGAGCGTATCGAGAGAAGGAAGTATTTCTTTTTCGATATTTCCTATTGCCTCCTGCCATACTTCGACAGTGAGGCGCGTCTTTTCGTCAGCGGTAAGAAGGCCGTTTTCATACTGTTCGTTTATTTCCTGAGCATCTTTTCTCGCCTTATCGATGATGGTCTTCTTCACGGGTGGAACGGCAAGATCGCTGAAGCTGAAAGACACGCCTGAACGGGTAGCGAACTGGAAACCGAAGTGTTTGAGCTTGTCGAGAATGCGGGGCGTTTCGGCAAGGCCGTAGATACGTATGACGTCGTCGACCAATTTTCCGAGCTGCTGCTTGCGGACTTCATCGTTCACGTACGGGTAATCTTTGGGAAGAATGGAGTTGAAGAGAAGTCTGCCGACGGTTGTTTCGAAACGTTCCCCGTTGAAGGCAGCGTATTTTTGATTTCCTTTCGTCGGCTCTACCCATACTTTCGCGTGTATACCGATATCATCGAAGTCATACGCGAGGATAGCCGCGTTCGGACTCGCGAAATATTTTCCTTCGCCTTTTTCGTTCGGTATGAGGCGGGTCATCCAATAGACGCCAAGCGCGATGTCTAGAGGCTTTTCGAAGATTACCGGCGCGCCTGAGCCGGGCTTCAGGACGTTGCGGGCCGCCGACATGATGTTCTTCGCTTCCATCTGCGCTTCGGCAGAGAGCGGGACATGTATCGCCATCTGGTCTCCGTCGAAGTCCGCATTGAATGCAGGACAGACTAGCGGGTGCAGCTGGATAGCGTTTCCTTCAATGAGGCGGGGTCGAAATGCTTGTATACCCTGGCGGTGCAAGGTCGGAGCCCGGTTCAAAAGCACATATTTTCCTTTAATGACTTCTTCCAGGATCGCCCATACTTCCGGAATTCCTTCTTCTATGAGGCGTCCTGCGCCGCGTATGTTGTGCGCGAGTTCGGCTTCAAGCAGTCGCGCGATGATGAAGGGGCGGAAAAGTTCAAGCGCCATTTTTTTCGGAAGGCCGCATTCATCGAGATCAAGGTCCGGTCCGACAACGATGACCGAGCGACCGGAATAGTCAACGCGTTTTCCGAGAAGATTGAAGCGGAAATATCCCTGCTTCGATTTGAGATAGTCGGCGAGCGACTTAAGCGGCCGGCGTTGCGCCTGCGATTGCGCGGAAAATGCCGCACCTCCTCTGCGGATAGAATTATCGAGAAGGGCGTCAACTGCTTCCTGAAGAATGCGCTTTTCGTTCCGGAGGATCACTTCAGGCGCCATAATGTCACGCAATTTCATGAGGCGGTTGTTGCGGTTTATGACGCGGCGGTACAGATCGTTAACGTCTGAGGTCGCATGCCGTCCACTTTCGAGAGCGACCATTGGTCGGAGGGCCGGCGGAGTGACTGGAATGCGCGTCAGAAACATCCATTCCGGACGCACGTTTGCTTTTATCATCGCCCGTATAAGGGAAAGGCGCTTTGTTATCTTCTCGCGTTCAGCCGCCCCGGCTTTCCCGAGCTGGGCGTCGAGGTCGCTCGCGAGCTTCTCCATATTGAGGCTCTTGAAGATATTGTGTATCGCTTCCGCGCCGATTCCCGCTTCGAAAAACGTTCCGTATTTGACGGAAAAGCGATGGTATTCAATCTCATCGAGGACGGCACCCGGCTGTATGCGCTCGATATCCGCCTTTGCGGCGAGCATGAGTGTCTTGAGTTCTGTCTTCGCCTTTTCGTTTGCGACTGCCTTGAATTTCGTTTTGTATTCGTTTTCGAGTTCCGTAATGAGGCGTCCGCGCTCTTCTTCGTTCACTTTGGTGACGATGTATCCGGCAAAGTAGACAACCTTTTCAGCATCGGCCGCCGAAACGCCAAGAATGAGCGCGATCCTTGAAGGAACGGATCGTAGAAACCAGATGTGCGTGACCGGTGTAGCCAGTTCGATGTGACCCATTCGTTCGCGGCGCACGATCGAGCGCGTCACCTCGACGCTGCATTTCTCGCAGACGATGCCGCGAAAACGCGGTCCTTTGTACTTGCCGCAGTAGCATTCGAAGTCACGCTCAGGTCCGAATATCCGCTCGTCAAATAAGCCGTCTTTTTCGGAACGCTGGGTGCGGTAATTTATGGTTTCTGGTTTCCGCACTTCGCCCCACGACCACTCGAGAATGCGCTCAGGGGAAGCGAGCTTCAGGCCTATCCAATCGAAGTTCGATGTGTCAATTACTTTTCCGCGTTTTTGATCCATGGTCGTGAGATTAAGCGCGTTCGCGCGATCTTATAAATTTTCTCGTAGGAATCTCCGAATCCGTTCCGTCTTTGCGGCCGAGAATGACGTCGAGACACAGTCCGCGAAGATGGTTCACGAGAACGCTGAAAGCAGCCGGTGTGTGCGTCGTTTCTATCGGACGACGCTTTACGATCGCATCGAACGCCGCCGAACGGCCCTGGATATCGTCTGATTTTATGGTGAGCATTTCCCGGAGCGTATAGGCCGCACCGTACCCAAGCAGCGCCCACACCTCCATCTCTCCGAAACGCTGTCCGCCGTTTTGGGCTTTTCCTCCGAGCGGCTGCTGGGTGATGAGCGAATACGGACCGATAGAGCGCATATGGATCTTGTCCTCCACCATGTGATGGAGCTTGAGAATGTACATGTATCCGACCGCGATATCCTGAGCGAATTTTTCTCCCGTCTGACCGTCATAAAGTGGCATGGTGCCCGACTCTGAAAAGCCGGCTTTTTTTAGTTCTTCACGAATCTCTTTTTCGGTCGCGCCGGCGAATCCCGGCGTTACGGCTTGGTATCCGAGCTCATGTGCCGCAAGACCCAAATGCATCTCCAATATTTGACCGAGGTTCATACGTGACGGCACGCCAAGCGGTGTGAGAATGATGTCTACCGGTTCACCGTTTTGATCGTACGGCATGTCTTCAACTGGCAGCACCCTGGAAATGACACCCTTGTTACCGTGGCGGCCCGCGAGCTTGTCTCCCACCGAAACGTTTCGGAGCTGGGCAACGGTTATGTAAATCTTCTTGATGGTTCCGGATTCCAGCGTGTCGCCGCGCTCGCGGGAGAATACTTTGACCCCGATGACGCGACCGCGCTTACCTCCTTCCATGCGCAGCGATGTGTCTTTAACATCTTTCGCTTTATCGCCGAAGATGGAACGCAACAGACGCTCTTCCGGCGTCAGCTGGGTCTCGCCCTTCGGCGTCACTTTTCCTACCAAAATGTCGCCGGGACGCACTTCGGCGCCAATGCGCACGACTCCTTCCTCGTCGAGGTTGCGCAATTTCGTCTCTGAAACGTTCGGGATATCGGGAGTGGTCACTTCAGGGCCGAGTTTCGTATCGCGGACGGAAACGTCGAACTCTTCTATATGTATCGTCGAAAATTTATTGTTCTGCACGAGGCGTTCCGAGATGATGATAGCGTCCTCGTAGTTGCTGCCGAACCAGCTCATGAATGCGACGCGTACGTTTTGTCCCAAGGCGAGCTGGCCCTTGTCGGAAGAAGATGTGTCCGCCAAAAGATCGCCGCGTTTCACTTTTGCTCCGAGTGAGACTGCCGGACGGTGGTTGAAGCAAGAAAATTCGTTCGTCATGGTGAACGGTTGCAGGCGGTACTCGTGTTTTTTACCTTTTTCGTCCTGAACCACGATGCGTGCGGCATCAACAGAAACGACGGTGCCGGGATCCTTGGCATAAATGAGCCTTCCCGTATCACGGGCCGCCATTTCCTCTATGCCGGTCGCGACTATCGGCGCCTCGGGAACGACGCAGGGCGTCGCCTGTTTCTGCATGTTCGAACCCATGAGCGCGCGGTTCGCGTCGTCATTTTCGACGAACGGTATCATCGAGGTCGCTATGGAGAACATCTGGTTGGTCGCGATGTCTATATATTTGACTTCGTCTTTCGGAACCAGGACCGGCTCGCCCTTGAGGCGCGCTTCCACATACTCTTCCGTGAAAGTGTCGTCGGCGTTCAGCGGAACGGCGGCATGCGCTATAGGATGCTGTTCCTCTTCGAACGCGTTCAGGAACTGGATCGTACCGGTCACTTTGCCGTTCTCTACTTTCGCGTACGGAGTTTCAATAATGCCGAAATCGTTAATGCGCGCATAGGTCGCGAGACGAAGGATAAGGCCGATATTTTGGCCTTCCGGAGTCTGTATGGGACAGAGCCTTCCATAATGGCTCGTGTGCACGTCGCGCACCTCGAACCCCGCCCGTTCACGCGTGAGCCCTCCCGGCCCTAAAGCGGAAACAGTCCGGAGATTTTCAAGTTCGTCGAGTATGTTCTGCTGAGCCGCCAATTGGGAAAGCTGGTTTGCGGTAAAGAATTCCTTTATCGACGCCGCAAGCGGGCGTGGATTCACGAGCTGGGTCGGAAGCGTGGTCTCCGCATCGATGGTCGACATCTTGTCCTGGATATTGCGCTTCATGCGGGAAAGGCCAACGCGGACTCTCGCGTCCAAGAGTTCTCCGACCTGACGTACGCGACGGAACCCGAGATGGTCGATATCATCGCCTTCGGCGCCCGGCGTACTGTTCAACTCAACTATATGAGCCAATATAAGGATTATGTCGTCGAGCGAGAGCGAACGCTCCTCAAGGTCTTTCGGGTCCATGGAGCGGTGGAAGCGCTGGTTAAAGCGGTGGCGGCCCGGGTATGAAAGATCGTAGCGGTCGGCTGAAAATATGCCTTTTACGTAATCGCGCGCGGTCTCTGGAGTGGCGAGGTCGCCGTCGCGGAGACGCCTGTATATTTCGATATATGCCTGTTCGACGGTCTTTGAAGAATCCTTTTCCAGGGTTGCTTGTATAGCGGCCTTGCCTCCCGGCGTGCGCTCGAAAAGCGTGAGCATATCCCGATCAAAGGTGGCGCCTAGAATGCGCAAAAGCATGGTCGCGGGAAATTTCCGTTTCCTGTCTATTTTTACGAAAATTGCTCCATCAGGTTCCGAATCTATTTCTATCCATGCGCCGCGGGCGGGAATGACTTTCGCGCCAAAGCAGGTCTTGCCGCGCACTTCTCCCGAAGAAAAGAAAACGCCGAACGAGCGCGCAAGCTGCGGCACGATGACCCGTTCGACGCCGTTGATGATGAACGTGCCGTGTTCGGTCATTATCGGAAAATCCGCGAGGAATATCGCCTGCTCTTTTTTCGAGTTGAGCGTCTTGTTCGTCAGTCGCACGACAGCTTTAAGCGGCGCATCATACGTCAGCTTGTTTTCTTTCGCGCCATATTCGTCGACCTTCGGCTCTCCGATCTCGAACGAGACGAATTCTAGGTCGAATTTCTTCTTTGAATAGTCGACAATAGGCGAGAATTCTTTAAAAAGCGATTTCAACCCCTCCGAAATAAATGCTCTGAAACTGGCAACTTGCGGAGCAACCAGATCCGGCATCGGAACGCGCGCCTCTTTGTGGCGAGAAAAACGTTTCTGTGGGAGGGGTGTTTTTTGCATGAAGGTGAATTTTTACTTATAGCAATGTGCAAAACACGCCAAAAGCGCGTCTCGCTTTATTAAGAGGGACTATTTATTTTTCTAACCCACTCCCCGGCCCGAAACTCAATCAGCTGGTGGTTAAAGAAATCATACTCCTTTGCCCATAATGAGTCAAGCCTTTTTCTTGCGCATTTTCCACTCCTCTATTCTCTTATGGTTGCCGGAAAGAAGGACTTTCGGGACGCGGTATTTCTTTCCTTTCCAAACAAACGTTTCGGGACGGGTATAGACTTCGGAAGAGGAAACGCGTTCTTCCTCCACCGATTCGAATTTTCCCAAGACCCCGGGCACCTGGCGCGTGACGGCATCCATGACGACGAGCGCCGGCAATTCTCCTCCGGTCAGCGTATACGGTCCTGCTGAGATCTTTTTTGCTTTAAGAATTTTTTGAACGCGGGCATCTATGCCTTCATAATGGCCGGCGATAAGAACGATGTCCTCCCGCTCCCTGGCAAGCTTCCGCGCCTCGGTATTCGTGAATTGTTTTCCCGTAACATCGAAAAAATATAGGAGCGGCTTTCCTCTACCGATGGCTTTCTTCGCCGCCTCAAGAACAGGCTCGGCTTCCATGACCATGCCGGGACCGCCGCCATACGGTCTGCCATCCGTGCGTATGTAGCCATTCGCACCGACTTTCTTCGCGAAATCGCGGGGATTATAGAATTTTACGAGGATCTTTTTCCCGCGTATGGCGCGTCCTATGATGGAACTTGAAAGATACGAATCGAACGCTTCGGGGAAAAGCGTGACCACATGGAATGTAAGCATGTGATGCTATTCCGCAGGCGCGGAAAATTTAGAGGCGCAGGTCTTCGAGCGCTTCGTCAACCGAACGCGATGCGGCTCCCTGCGAAGAAGACGGTATGCCTGCCCCACCTGAATCCCCCATTGAGGATTCTTCGCGTGGGCCCATGGGGCGCGTTCCGCCGGCAGGCTCGTTGATCTTCAGATTCACGCGGGCATTATTTTTCATGCCGACAACGCGGAGGAGAATCCGGATTGCTTTCGCCGTATTTCCACTTCTTCCGATGACTTTGCCCATGTCTGCGGGATTCACATCGAGGGTCAATAACACTCCCATTTCGTCTACCTGTCTCGCTACTTTAACGTCGCTCGGATTGTCGACGAGCATCTTTACCACGTACTCCAGAAATTCTTGGTCTTGATTCTGCATATGCTGTGTATGTCTGCCTTAGTTGATATAGGCCGTTAATTGATAAGACCATTAGCGGGCCGAGGGTAGTACTGTACGACATATCGAGCTTCCCCGCAATCTACGCAAGCTCTCATGTACAATATTCCGATGCAGGATTCAGGAAGGACAACGCTCCTTATATTCGGAGCGACCGGCGATCTTATGGGAAAAAAGATCGTTCCTTCCCTGTGGCATCTTTTCGAGAAAGGCCGCCTCCCCAAAGAATTCGAGGTCATCGGGCTCTCCCGCCGCTCGCTGTCAGAAGAAAACTTCCGTGCTCTCGTCAAAGAGCTTATGCAGAAGTATGTCGGAGAAGTGGCGCCCGACTCCGCCGCACGGTTTTTGGCGCTGTTTTCTTTTCAGAGGGTCACGTTCGATCAGAGCGATGATTTTGAATCGTTGGCGCACGAACTTGATTCCCGAGACCGTTCGCGCGGTCCCGGGATCCGGCTCCTGTATATGGCGGTTCCTCCGGAAGCGTTTCCGCAGATATTCGGTCACAGCGCATTCGGCGAAATCGTTACAAAGGAAACGCGAGCGATCATCGAAAAACCTTTTGGCATCGACCTCTCTTCTGCGCGAGAACTTGAAGAAGTTCTTGCGAGGCGCTTTACCGAAGAACAGCTATATCGCGCGGACCACTACCTCGCAAAGCCCGTGCTCCGCACTATCCCCTCTTTCCGTTTCGACGACGGCAGCCTGGAAAATATATGGAATGCGGAGCATATCGGCTCGATAACTATCCGCACCTGGGAACCTTTAGGTCTTGAAAACCGCGGCGCTTTTTACGATCCCTTAGGGACGCTGCGCGACGTCGGTCAGAATCATCTTCTTGAAATGCTCGCGCTCATTGCCATGGAAAAGCCCCGCAACAGCGGAAACGTCGAAGAGGTCCGCGCGAAGCGTGCGGAAGTCCTGGGAGCTCTCAGGATTCCCAATGAAGACGCGATCCGGAAGCACACCTTCCGGGCTCAATACGAAGGCTACCGCGCGATTGAAGGAGTGAAGCCCGATTCGGAAACAGAAACATATTATCGCCTGACCGCATACCTTGATAACGAGCGCTGGCGGGGCGTTCCTATAATAATGGAAGCGGGAAAACGCCTTCCCCGCTGGAAGACCGAGATACGCGTAAATTTCAAAGAGCCAAAATATAGCGCAGCGTTCATAATGCGCCCGGAAGAGAAAATACTATTCTCGAAGAGCGGAGAAGAAAAAAAATTCCCTCTCGCCGATGCCGAGGATACGAAACAATATGTGGCCGAATACGCGCGCATTATCATGGATGCCGCGAAAGGAGATCAGACCTTGTTCGTTTCCGAAGACGAGATCGAAAACGCATGGCGCTTTATCGACCCCATCGAAAACGCGTGGAAGAAAAACGTTATTCCGCTCGCCTTCTATAGTCCCGACACCGACGAAGCGGTTGCCCTTGCTGAAAAAAAATGGTCAGATGAACGCTTACCTTCATAAATGATATGAAAAAAGAGATCGGCATCGTCGGATTGGGAAAGATGGGAGCGAACATGGCTCGCAGGATGATAGAGAAAGAATGGAAGGTCGTCGGCATGGATGTCATACCCGAAGCCGCTGAAGCCCTGCGTTCCGAAGGCGTATCGCCCGTCGGCAATTACAAGGAAATGGCTGAAGCGCTTTCGGCGCCGCGTCTCGTCTGGCTTTTTGTTCCTTCTTCACAAGAAGGCCCCGTGAACGATGCGCTTTTTGGAGAAGGCGGCATCCTCGAAAATTTCTCCGCGGGCGACCTCGTAATAGACGGAGGCAATTCTTTTTTTAAGCTGGCCAAAGGACGGGCGGAAAAGCTCACGGCAAAAGGCATCCACTACATGGACATCGGGACCTCGGGCGGGCCTCAAGGCGCGAGAAACGGTGCATGCCTTATGATCGGAGGAGCGCGCGAGGATTTCGAAAGAGCAGAAGAATTTTTCCGCGACTTTGCGCAGGAAGGCGGCTATGCGCACGTGGGCCCGGTCGGCGCCGGCCACTTCGTGAAAATGGTGCACAACGGAATCGAATACGGGATGATGCAGGCCATAGGAGAGGGCTTCGACATCATGCATGCTTCAGAATTTCATCCCGACCTTGAAGAGGTCGCCCGTATCTATAACCATGGAAGCGTTATAGAATCGCGCCTCGTAGGGTGGCTCTACAATGCCCTCCGCAAACACGGAACGGATCTTGAAGGGATCGCAACCAAGATCGGACACTCCGGCGAAGGCAAGTGGACGGCAGAAACCGCAAAAGAGATGGGAATAGACGCCGCTATTATCGAAGAGTCGTACCGCATCCGTGTCGGTTCTTCAGAACATCCAACATATGCCGGAAAAGTGGTGAACGCGCTCCGCAACCAATTCGGCGGCCATCAGGACGCTCTTCAGAAATAAACATGCTGTGTCCTCAATGCGGCAAAGAAATGAAAATCAATAACGAACGGATTACTCGTTCCCGAGGAGGCAAAGAGTATGGAAATACCGTGTACGCATGCGAAGACGACACCTGGGTGAGTGTAGAGATTCCTAAATAAAAAGCCGCCTATGCGGCGGGCGTTTCTTCAGCTTCTGTCGATACTTCTTCGGTATCTGCGGGCTTTTCCGGTGCGGCCTCTGCTTGGTCAGTACTTTGAGCCGCAGGTGCGGATGCCGCGGCCTGAGCGGCTTCTCCTTTTTTGACGTTCTTCATTTTAACGACGTTTACCTTCTTTCCTTCTACGACTCCTTGCCGTATTAAAAGGTTGTGGACTGTGCCGGATGCTTTCGCGCCTTTCGAGAGCCAATGCTTCACGCTTTCTTTGTCTATGACCGTGTGCTTGGTTTTCGGGTTATACGAGCCGATGACCTGCAAAGGATTTCCCGCCTTAGGATGACGGGTCTTTTCCGAGACGATGATGCGGAACGATGGATCGTTCTTGCGTCCAGTTCTCTGGAATCTGATAGCGAGCATCGCGTTACGGTAACAGGAAATATTTTAGAGGTCAAGAACGGAAACTTCTGCTTCCGAAATTGCTATAGTAATGCAGCATGCGAAAGAAAAATGGAAAATCGAGCGATGAAACAAACTTGCCACAGAAGCGCCTCCA